>MFRQ01000076.1:633-9392 GCA_001784615.1 Candidatus Melainabacteria bacterium RIFOXYA2_FULL_32_9 | reverse complement strand
TCTTACTACTGTTTTACCTTCTTTGGCCTTTTGCACCAATAATTTATTTATTTCATCCTGAACCAGCGTATGCTGATTTATTTTTTTGCCAACATAAATTTTTTCTACTGTATCTTTAGCAAAAGAGAGCAAATTTTCATTTACTAGATTGTCATAAACAATTACATCAGCATTTTTAATACATTCTAAGCCTTTAACAGTAATTAATCCTTCATCACCCGGTCCGGCTCCCAGTAAATAAACTTTATTCTCCATATTTTTATCCCTTATTGACTATTTTTCTGAAGATTTAAGACATTTTTAGCTAATTGTGTCCCTAATTTGTCGTAATCATCAATATTACCTATTAATTTATCTCTATAGATCTCATTTTTTTCTTCATCTCCAACAAATCCATCTATAGTTATTTGATTCCCTTCAGCTTTACAATGAGCACCAATTGGAATTTCACAGCCTCCATCAACTTCTTTCAGGAATGCTCTCTCAGCAAGGACACATTTAGCGTCTATTTCATGATGTAAAACTTTAACAATATTGAAAGTCTCTTGATCATTTTTTCTAAGCTCAATCGCTAAAGCTCCCTGACCAACTGATGGAATATATTTATCCAATTCTAAATAGCTGACATTAAAGTCTATATTTGACTCTTCTTTCAAAAACGTTTTTAAAAACTCATCATTACCTTGCCAGCCCATTCGCTTTAATCCAGCTGCTGCAAGTACTATAGCATCAAACTCATTTCTCGCAAGCTTACCCACTCTAGTATCAATATTCCCTCGAATTGGAAGGAATACAAGATCGCTGCGTAATGCCTTTAGCTGAAGCATCCTTCTTAAACTACCTGTTCCTATTCGTGCTCCAGCAGGCAAATTATTAAGATCATAATTATCTCTGCAAATTAAAACATCTCTTGGATCTTCTCTTTTTAGAATAGCCCCTATTTGGAACTCTTCAGGCAAGGTATGAGGGACATCTTTCATACTATGCACAGCAAAATCAATTTCTTTAGCTAATAATGCTTCTTCAATTTCCTTAATAAAAAGCCCCTTACCGCCAATTTTACTTAACTCTTTATCAAGAATCTTATCGCCTGTAGTTGTAATTATTTTAATATCAACCTTTAGCCCGGGATGAGCTTTTTTCAGATCATCAATTACCATACCGGTTTGGGTTAAAGCTAATTTACTTCCTCTTGTTCCGACAGTAATTTTCTTCATAGCTATCTTTCAGTTTTATACTTCTCAAAAATATTGTAAACTTCTTTTCTTGCCAGGTCTACTTCACCTTTTCTCAGATTATTTAATATATCTGAATAAACTAACTCGTTATATAAAGCTTCTCTTTTTTCTCCATCTGGAATTTCTTGCATACTCTGTTGTCGCACTTCACTCATAATATTAAGAAATTCAGCATAATGTGAGCCATATTTTTCTTCTAATTCAATGCGAACTTTCTTTGCTAACGCTGGGCTCTTACCATTAGTAGAAATAGCAATAGTCAAATCACCCTGCTCTACCTTAGAAGGTACTATAAAATCACATAATTCAGGAATATCAGCAATATTAACAGGAATACCCTTCTTATTTGCTTCTTCGGATATTTGCTTATTTACTTCTTGATTATCAGTAGCAGCAAATACAAGATAAGCATTGGTTAAATCACCAATCTCATAATTTCTGGATATCCATTTAATTTTATATTTAAGATTTTCAAGTTCGTTGCATAAATTACTGCTTATAACAGTTACTCGAGCACTATATTCCAATAAAGACTTTACCTTACGACAAGCAATATTACCCCCGCCAATTACAATGCAGTTTTTATCAGTAATATTCAGCATTATCGGGTAATACTGTGCCATTATTTATCTTCCTCTATCTCCAAAATGTCAGAATTATCATATTTTGGACTTTCTTTCACAAACTCTTTTAATTTAACCATAGGCTGATGGGTGAAAGACTTTGCAAAACTATAAAACGCTTTTTCTATTATCTGCATTTGCTTTTCATCAATACCATCTAACTTTTTACGCAATTCCTGAAGTTCTTTAGACATAATTTCCTGAGAATTGTTCTGAATAGAGACGATTATGTCTATTAATTTAGCCTCTTCTACCCAGTTAATGTATTTTCTAATATCATGATTTAGTATTTTTTCGCCTTTTTCTTTGGCAGAAAGACGTTTTTCGATATTTTCCTGAGCGATTTTTTCAAGATCATCAATTCTATATAACTCAACTCCGGGCATTTCTTGAATATCAGGTTCCACATCCCTCGGAATAGCAAGATCAAGAATACATATAGGCTGGTTTCTGTAATATTGAGAAAATATTTCTTTTGTAACTATAAAATGTGGCGCAGATGTGCAGCTGACAATAATATCCACATCACCCATTACCTCATAACGATCTTTAAAATCAATTTCAATTATTCCAGAAAACTCTTTAGCAAAATCAGTGACTTTTCTTCTGGTTCTATTTGTCACAAAAATCTTGCCAATTTGTCTATCAAGCATATTCTGAACAGCTATTCTGCTCATTTCTCCAAGCCCGATCACCAGAGCACTCTTGCCAGATATACCGTTTAATTTCTGGTCAATCAGCTTTACCCCGATAGAACTCACAGAAATCTGATTTTCTGAGATCCCCGTCATTGTTTTTATCTTTTTAGCAGAAGTAATACTGTCTATAAAGAGCCTATTAAGAAACTTACCTGTAGCTTCATTCTTTAAAGCTGTATTATAAGAATCTTTTACTTGACCAAGAATCTGATCTTCTCCTAAAACAAGTGATTGAAATCCACATGCCACTTCAAATATATGCCTGACAACATTATCTCGTAATCTAACTTCAATATAATCCTCAATTTCTTGATAATTTACATTAAAGAAAGCAGAATAAAAGCTCTTCAGGTAATCTTTGCCTTTTTCAACATTATCGACAACGGCATATATCTCACTTCTATTACAAGTAGACAGGATAACAGCCTCTTGTATGGTGTTATCCTGTTTAAGCTTTGCATAAGCTGCATCAATATTAATATGAGTAAAAGAAACTTTTTCTCTAATTTCTATAGGGCAACGCTTATGGTCGACCCCTGTCATTATTAATTGATCCAGCGTAAAGTTTTTGGACATTTTTACAATTATTTCTATTATCTGCTAACAAAATGTATAAATAATTATACCAAAATTGTGCATAGATAATAAGATTATTAAGAATTTATCTACAATTAATTTCAAACTGTATGATTAGCTTTATGAAATTCTCTTATTTGTTCCAGCTTTTCATAAGCTTTACCACTTGCTAAAACTGCTTTTGCCATTTCTGTACCTTGTTGATAATTTTTAGCAAAACCAGCAACATAAAGAGCAGCACCGGCATTCATACAGAATAAATCTGCTATAGGAGTGTCATATTGTCCTGATAATACTTCGAGTATCACTTTAGCATTATCTTGAGCTGAATTTCGAGTAGCGATATCATCATATTTTACAGTTTTTACTCCAAAATCTTCAGGAGTTACTTCATAAATTTCAATTTTTGAATCTTTTAATTCAACAACTCTTGTTGGACCAATATTTGAGAATTCATCCATGCCTTGATTTTTGTCTATATCATAAGCCCAGCCATATGGGGCAACTGCTGTTTTCATTCCAATTTCTTTTAAAACAGCAATTAGCTGATCACAAATATGAGGAGCATAAGCCCCAATTACAATACTGCTTGTATTAACACAAGGTCTTGTTAATGGACCAATAATATTAAATGCAGAAGTAAAACGCATGGATTGTATTAAACGAGCCCAACCTGATTTTAAGAATGCTTCACCTGGAAGATAACAAAAACCAACTTTTTCTAAAGATTCTTTTGACTTCATAACGGGTGTATCTATATCAATACCTAATATTTGAAAAATTTCAGTGGCTCCTGAAACACCAGTAACCTTTTTAGCACCTTTTTTAGCAACAGGTACTCCACATGCCGCTGCAATAATTGAAGCAGGACTGGAGCAATTAACTGTTTTTAAAGCATCTGAGCCAGTCCCAACAATGTCACATATAGTGCCTGATATATTAGCTTCAAATTTAGCTGTGTCATACATATCAAGTGCATCCCATGCCCCTGATAGTTCTTCTGTTGATGGACCTCTTGCAATATGTGCCATAAGAAGAGCACCTTGCTGCAATTCTGGCTGTTCATTTAAGATAACCTGTCTATAAGCATCACAGGCTTCTTCTCTGGTCATGAATTTTCCAGCTGCAATATTACAAATCAATCGACCAAACTCACGTAATTTTTCTTCAGACATCCATACTCTCCTTATATTACTTAAACTCAACTATAAACTTAAATACCTGACCTGACAGGATTTTCTCTAATGCCTCTGGCACCTGCTTAAGTTCAATTTTTTCTTCAATTAATAGTCTGACCAAATCCTGATATCTAGCAAGAATCTCCAGTGATGTATTCATTTGAATACTAGTACATCCATAAGCGCCGACCAATTGCAGTTGTCTATAATGGACTTCATTAATCAACCTTGAAGGAATATGATTATCACCGGTAAAACCGCTAAATATACAGTATATTCCTCCTTTCTTAGTTCTTGATATTCCGTCTATTAAAGCTTCAATGGATGATGTTGCATTAATTACCACATCAAATTGCACATTGTTGCTTGCAACATCTTTTATTCCTATAGATAGTCGAAAATCGTGACTACGTTGTAACTTATTTATATTTTTTTCGATGATATATGGCTTAGCACCTTTTTCATATACAGCTAACGCTAAGAGCAATCCAGCAGCACCGCCACCATATATTAAGACTGGCTGACCCGCAGAAATTTCGGACTGCTCTACAGCATTAATCCCACATGCCAGCAATTCAGCCATACAGGCAACGTCTTCTGATAGACCTGTCGGAACAGGAAAAAGAGATTCTTTAGATACAGAAACAAATTCAGCAAGGCCACCATCACAGTGAAATCCAAGCACTTGCATTTGATCGCATAGATTTTCTTGTCCTGTCTTACACATTTCACAATTTCCGCAGGAATTACCTGGCCAGACTATGAATTTTTCTCCGGTTTCTTGTATTTGCCCACAAATTTCATGACCCAAGACCCTTGGTAAAACCAAGTCTCGTTGACCTTGCTGATACATTTTTGCATCAGTTCTACATAATGAGCAGGTAGATACTTTTAGCAAAACTTGATCCTCTTTAGGTTTTGGAATTTGAATATCTTTAATTTTTAATAGTCGGATATCCTCTAAAACTAACGCTTTCATTACTTTTACCTTCAATTAAAGTATTTTCTTATTATTTCGTGCTCGCTATTTATAAAACTGATACAGGTATATTATTTCTTGAACTATGGAAAGAATCCCTTTAATTGGCAAACTAAAAATTAATTAATGTTCTTAAACCAAATACCATTGCATCTTTGCCCTTACCACCAGGATTAAGTACAAATTGCATATCAGGTTGTATAGCAAGCCATGGTGTTATTTGTGCAGTATAAAATAATTCCATTGATGTTTCTTTAGTACTGCCGTCTATAGCTTTCTTTCTACTGCTTAATTTTGCCATTGACATGCCTACACCTGCTTTATCCTGGTTTCGTTTAGGGATTAAGCCTTTATATTGTAAACTGGCACCATAATATCTGGAAACTATTTTTCTGTCATTTGGAGCCCATCCAAGTTGGCCGCTTACCAAAAATCCTTGACCATCGTTATAACTGTTTTCTTTAAACAGCATTTGTTCAAAAGATGCATAGCCGCCATAACTACTAGCGAATTTTCTTGATGAAGTAGTATCAGGAGAGACTTCATCAATATTGCCGTTATGATACCAATAACCAGCTAAGTAAGTACCTGGATGGCCTTTTATTGATGGAGTTATTCTGGCTTCACCAATCATTACAGCACCGTCTTTGCCATCAAATGTAGTCTTAAAGCTACGATGTTCAGCATTAGGCTTACCATCAAACATGCCAGTTCTAAGAGAAATATTATTTGTTGGATTTACAGTTACTACTGCACCTAGTCCAGGATTAGGAAATGCTGGAATTGGTACTGTAGGAATCAGAGATTGTGAAACATTAAGCATATTTAGGGCAGATGGTAACATAACAAAATCATAACAGGCGTTTTGCTTACCTAATTTTACTTTTAAGTGATTATCAATTAAGCTCTGTTCGTACCAATATTGACTGAGAAGATTAGTTCTAGGTAAATCAGTATTATCATAATACTGAAGATCTCCAAGAATATTTTGGGTTAAAGTATGTCCGTGCTTACTATGTGCTTGAATAAAGAAAGTACCACCATGCCATAAACCTGCTTTTTCAGTATTTAAAGAAGCTGACATATCAACTAGTCCATGGTATCTGATTCCACTTTGATGATTTAATCCACCATAACCTTTTTTAAAGTTATCATTATAATATAGAACATTATAAGAAACCCCCTGCTGTTCTAATCTGGAGCGTAGACCTCCCATATTTCCAGTCATATGTGGTGCAGTCAACCAACCCTTTAGTCGACTGGGTTGTTCTTCTACTGCCTGAATTGTACCTTTCAAGTCTTGTACTTCCTTTATTGCCCCTTCTGTTTCAGGATTAATTTTGGTTTTATCTAGTTCTAAAGTCTTTTCACCAGAAAAAGCTATAGATTCATAAGGAACTGCAACTTCTTGTGATTGAAGTTGTATTTCTTCTGCAAAAACTTGGTTTGGTGCCGCTAAAATAACTAATACAAGTAAAATAAATGCTGTTTGAATTCCCCTATGGAAATTACATAAAAAACAATTTTTTAGCATATTCGCTCTCCCAAAATTATAATAACCCTCAAAATACTTTATTTCCTACCTTAAAACGCCAAAAACAGGAGCAAATACTTGATCCTGTTACTAAGGTAATTTATTATTCATCTTGTAATCCCCTTTCTTGTGCTCCGCAAGAGTAAGAGCTTCATACAAATTGGTATCCTGGCTTAGATTCATTGAATCAATACAGTTGCGGCACAGCTTCGGATTTACACCGAATTTCCCAATTTGTACTTATTGAATTTGTTTTTATATTACTAGTTATTAATAATAAAAGTCAATTTTCAATAAAATTGACTTTAAATTTTTAAAAGTTAATTTATCTTCCTTGTCAAAAGCATTTAAGTCCCTTAAAAAATATTAATATTAATCCTATATAATTCATCATCTAAAAATTTTGTAAGACAAATAATTATCATTCATAATATCTAGTAGAATGTCCCATAAGTCTAGGGAGATAAATTATTGTGTCAAAGTACTAGTAAAAATAAAGCAAATCTTCCTCCAAATACACAATCTCTCTCAGTATTTTATATTGACTTTTTAAAATAATATAAATAAGATAAATTTATCAAAACTTATTGCACATAAATACAATTTGGGAAATACAGGTGAAAAGCCGTAGCTGTGTCGCAACTGTATTGATTCAATGAATCTAAGCCAGGATACCAATTTGTATGAAGCTCTTACTCTTGCGAGCACAAGAAAGGAGATTGAGTATGAATAATATTAAGACTTAGGGCAGGAATCCTGATATAAATTCCTGTCTTTATACTTTTTATATAACTAATTTTTACAACTATAATAAAGGAGACTTAAAGATGATAAATTTTGATATTAAACCCGTATCAGAAGAATTACATGCCAAGTTACAACATAAAATTGATAATAAAACTAAACCGCTAGGAGCTTTAGGCAGACTAGAAGAATTGGCATTACAGATAGGATGTATACAAAATACCCTAACTCCTGAACTAAAAAAACCGATTATGTTAGTATTTGCAGGAGATCATGGTATCGCTACAGAAGGTGTCAGCTTATATCCTCAAGAAGTAACTTACCAGATGGTTCTTAACTTCTTAAACGGTGGAGCTGGTATCAACATATTCACAAAACAACATGGAATAGACATAAAAGTTATAGATGCAGGGGTAAAATCCGACTTTGATCCCCATCCAAACCTGATAAATGTAAAAGTTGCAAATGGAACTAATAGTTTCCTTAATGGTCCTGCAATGACAAAAGAGCAATGTATTGAAGCATTATCTAAAGGTGCAGATATAGTTAAAACAATAAATAAAGAAGGCTGCAACATTGTTGGCTTTGGAGAAATGGGTATAGGCAATACTTCACCTGCAACTATGTTACTAAGCCTACTTTGTGGAATACCAATTAAAAAATGTACAGGTCGCGGTACAGGTTTAGATGATGAGAAAGTTAGAAAAAAAAGAGAAATTCTTCAACAGGCTTTGTCTAACAATAATCTTGTAGACAAAGATCCATTTGTAGTTTTACAAACCTTCGGCGGCTTTGAGATAGCAATGATGACAGGCGCTATGCTCCAGGCAGCTGAATTAGACATGATTTTATTGATAGACGGTTTTATTACCACATCAGCATTATTAACAGCTGCCAAGATGAATACAAACATACTTGAATACTGTATATTTACTCATAAATCAGGTGAACGTGGTCATAAAATAATGCTTGAACATTTAGGAGCTGATCCATTACTTGATATAGGAATGAGATTAGGAGAAGGAACAGGAGCAGCTGTTGCATATCCAATTATTGAATCTGCTGTTAGATTCCTAAATGAAATGGCATCTTTTGAATCAGCTAATGTCACTAAAAGTGAAGTATCAGACAAAAGTGAAGTTAGCTAAAGGGCTAACTTCACTTTTAAACTTTTAAATTATGCTTATAT
>MFRQ01000076.1:320-524 GCA_001784615.1 Candidatus Melainabacteria bacterium RIFOXYA2_FULL_32_9 | reverse complement strand
TGGTTTAGGTTATGTTGGCTTGCCGTTGCTTTGTGCTATTGCAAAGAACAAAAAATATGAATCCGTAGGATACAATCGTTCTGACGATAAAATTAAGAAAATTTTGAAGAAAGAATGTCCGATTGACGATGAAATATGCGCTAAAGATTTAAAAAAATTAGAGACTTTAAATGTCTCTAGTAATCCGGACGTCATGAAAAATAG
>MFRQ01000076.1:0-179 GCA_001784615.1 Candidatus Melainabacteria bacterium RIFOXYA2_FULL_32_9 | reverse complement strand
CGGTACGTGCGAGGAAATTTTAATGCCGATTGTGCAGGAAATTGCCAAACTTGAAGCAGGTAAAGATTACACCATGGCCTTCTGTCCTGAAAGGATCAACCCGGGAGATCCTAAATGGAATGTCTACAATATTACTCGAAATATTGGTGCTTTACCCGTCAAAAAGACCAAAGAAGTGG
>MFRQ01000075.1:11079-11509 GCA_001784615.1 Candidatus Melainabacteria bacterium RIFOXYA2_FULL_32_9 | reverse complement strand
AAATCGCTCGGATACACGTCTCTTCCTCATAATTGCTTACAATTACAAGTTGACATATTTTTCTTTTTTTAACAAAACAGCTTCTAAGAAAATAGAGAAGAAATATAGAGTGAAATAGTGCATAATTTTATCAGGTAAGAATCTGGTAAATTTCTTATGAATATTGAATATGCAAGCGAGAAATATTTAAAACCTTTAGTATCATTAATAGAAGGTGAAAATAATCAGGAAATATTCAAAAAATATGTATCAGGCTTAATGCTTGAGAATGAGAATTTTTCAACTCTTGAAATTAACGAGAAAACAGAGGAGAAAAAACTTTCACAGCTTTATTATTTTTTAAATCAAAGTATTAATTGGAGAAAGTTGTTATATGCGCAGGCAAAAGCTGTATTAAAAGATAATAATGCTGATAAATTCAGTTTAATAA
>MFRQ01000075.1:9423-11055 GCA_001784615.1 Candidatus Melainabacteria bacterium RIFOXYA2_FULL_32_9 | reverse complement strand
AGTATGCAGAGAACAGAATAACTAAAGAAGGTTTTGTAGATATATCAAACATGGAAAGAGTTCCAAATAATGAGGTAGTAGGGTTATATCTTACGAATGGAGAAATCTATAATCCTCTTGAATTCAAGTTTTGGAGCAGTTCAAAAATTACAAATAAATATGAATACAAGAAAAAGCCCAAAATGCTTATAGAATTTCTTCAATATTATGGAATGAATGGAATCCCCGTAAAAAAGGTGATTTTTGATGCATTTTTTAATTCAAAGATAAATCTTAAATGGTTAATGGATAATGAATACATCTTTATTACAAGAGTTGAGAACAACAGGATAGTGTTTATTAATGGAGAACGTTATGTATTAAAAGAATTAGGATTAAATGATGGAGAAAGTATAATCTGTGAGCTTCAAGGAATAAAACAAAATGTAAAAATACTCAGATTTTGGCTCCAAAATGAAGAATATTACATTGTAACCAATGACCTTGAAAACTCAGATGGCAATTTAAAACAGGATTATCTTGACAGGTGGGAATGTGAAGTCTTTCACAGAGAGGCAAAACAAAAGCTGGGCTTGGAAAAAATGCTTGTTAGATCCTGGAGGAAATTGAATAATAGAATAGGATTAATTTGTGTTGTTTATGGCTTCCTGTCTGCAATTAAACAGCATACAATGATCTCTATTGGAAAAACTAAAAGAAAAATACAGGACTTTATCTACTCAACTCATAATGCAGCCGACCGTTTAGACTGTTTTATATTTTCTTAAATTTCTGCAGCAGGGATATTTTTTAAAATTTATCTTGTGAAGCAATCTCTAAACATTATTTTTTGAATTCTCGGATAGGCTCTTAATATCTTGGTGATGGTGAAAAAATAAGTGGTGAATATTTAGGGATGAATCCATATTGTCATGCCGGACTTGATCCGGCATCTTACCAATGTTGTCAACCGGATAGATCCCGAAACAATACTGAAACAAGTTCAGCACATGGTTCGAGATGACATTTTTGCTGATTATAAAATCTTTTCTCCAAACTCATTTCCTGTGCTATCATTAAGATTGATTAGGAAAATTATTTTCTGATGGTGCAAGTAATTTTATAAAATTCAATAAGGATAATTCTATGTCAAATGCTGGATTAAATGGTAAGATTTTACGCTTTTTACTGCCTGTACTTGCAATAATAGGTATTGCAATATCACTGGAATTAACCTACGTTTACTACAACGCAAATTTCGTTCCCGGATCAGCTCCTAGTTTCTGTGCAATAAATAGTACTATAGACTGTGATGCTGTAGCAAGAACCGAATTCTCGACCTTTTTGGGTATCCCTTTATCCGTTTATGGCTTATTTTTCTACATTTGGGTATTAAAAGTAACTCTCATCCCTTATTTCAATTTACCTTTTTTAAAAGACTTTAAAAATCCTAAAAGCTATATCTTCTCTGCTGCATCAATATCTGTAATTGTATCTGTTATTTTAGGATTCATTTCTTCAAATTTGATTCATAAAATCTGTATTTTATGTTATGTATCATACTTGGTAAATATAGCTATACTTTTAGTAAGTAAATCAGGAGCCAGCTTCATGAGCCATTATGAAAACACTGTTAAAGACGGCATAAATATA
>MFRQ01000075.1:0-9378 GCA_001784615.1 Candidatus Melainabacteria bacterium RIFOXYA2_FULL_32_9 | reverse complement strand
TTCAGGTAACATTTTAGGTTCTAAAAATCCAAAACTGATAATCCACGAATATACAGACTTTGAATGCCCATATTGCTCTATCTCAAATATGATGTTACATAGATTGGTTTCTGAAGTGCCCGATGTGCAGGTGGTTCACCATGATTTTCCATTAGGTGGTGCATGTAATCCTAAAGTAAATAACCCCGCTCATAAAAATAGTTGTCTTGCTGCTTTATATGCACGTGCCGCAGAAAAACAAGGAAAAAAATGGGCACTCATTGATTTACTTTTCGAAAATCAGCAAGATTTATCCGAAGAAAAAATCCTTAAATTAGCTAAAGAATTGAATCTCAATATGGAGCAACTCAAAAAAGATGCTCACAATCCTTTAGCTAAAAAGCAATTAAAAGCAGACATTAATAGAGCAATAAATACTGGAATAGAAGCAACTCCTTCATATCTTATAGGTATTAAAAAGCATGAAGGTTTAATGCCTTATCCTGAATTAAAAGAAATGGCACTTAAATACACAAAATAATTTATTTTAAAAATGCATAATAATCTTGAAAACCTTAAATCCTATAAAAAATTGCTGGTACACACATGCTGTGCACCATGTTCTACTTATGTTTTTGAAAAATTAATTAGCGAAAATTTTAGTATTGAAGGGTTTTTCTATAATCCTAATATTCACCCACATGAGGAATATACAAGAAGGCTAGAAGAATTATTATTGTATTCAGAGATAAAAAAATATAAAATCAGTGTAAAGAATGAACCCCCTAACAGATGGCATGAAACTATGCTAGGGCTTGAACAAGAGAAAGAAGGTGGCACTAGATGTAGACTCTGCTTTCAGTTAAGACTTGAGGAGACTGCTATATTCGCTAAAAAGAGAAATTTTGACGGATTTACTACCACTTTAACAATCAGTCCTCATAAAAACGCCAAAATAATCAATGAAATAGGGAAAGAACTTGAGGCTAAATACAATATTTATTTTTTAGGAGCTGACTTCAAAAAAAATGATGGTTTCAAAAAAAGTTTAGATCTTTCCCAAAAGTACAATCTCTATAGACAAAGTTATTGTGGATGCGAGTTTAGTATAAGAAATTAAACCTAAACTAATAACAATAAGGTTCCGTAAATTTGGTCTTCTCTCTTTAAAGGAAAGTAGGCTTTTTTTATTTTTTAACGCAAGTGTTGCATTTACATTTATTTACAAACTAGTTCAATTAAGGCATTTCTTTATATTTTTATGTTTTTCTTATAAGTGAAATAACGTATTTATTTAAAAATATCATTACTTTCATATAACAATACTCCATACCTTAGAAACCGTGATATTTTTTAAAAGGAGAGAGACACATGAGAGTTTTACCTCAAGAGTTAATGTGGAAAGCAAGAGCAGGCAAGGGCTATATTGATTATTTCAAGCAAATCGGTACAGAATTCGTCATTGGACAAATTTTAAACTTAATTGGAACGTCTAGTAAGAAAAATTTGATAACGTTAACAAAATTATTCGAAAAAATAGCCGGATCAGAAGGATCTGTTAGACACGCACGAAGAATGAGATGGTTATTTGAAACAGACCACCCTCATTTATCCTGGTGGCAAAAAATTATTAATGAACTTGATCCAAATTGTAGAAATAAATTTCTGGTTAATTTCTTTGTGCACGGATACTATGCTGATAACCAGAGAAAACGGGCAAAATTCCATGAGAAAAATGGATTTTACCCTCCAACAGTGCTCTTATCCAGCATAACTCAGAAATGTAACTTCAATTGTACAGGATGTTGGGCTCATAATTATGTAGTCAAAGAAGATTTAAGTTTTGATGAATGGAAAAAAGTATTTGATGAAGCAAGAGACGAAATGGGAGTACATATAATGCCCGTCGTTGGCGGTGAACCATTTATTCGCAAAGACTTCCTTGATCTCGTTGAGCTTTATCCTGATTGTATATTTATGGTGTTCACAAATGGTTCAATGCTGACTGATGAAACAATTGCAAGAATCAAAAAATTAGGTAACGTTGCTCCTATGTTTAGTTTAGGCGGCTGGACAGAAGCTACTGATAAAATCAGAGGCGAGGGAACTTTCCAAATGGTAATGGAAAAGATGGATAAGCTTAAAAAAGAAGGGATATTCTTTGGAGTAAGCTTAACTGCAACAAAAGAAAACGCTGAAGAAGTTGTATCAGATGAATACATGAAAATGTTATCTGACAAAGGCAGCTTATGGACCTGGGTATTCCATTACGTACCGGTTGGTGAAAATCCGGATGCAACATTAATGCCAACAGCAGAACAAAGAGAGACTATAAAACAAGCTGTTTATAATGCCAGAAATACACTGCCAATGATGACCGTGGATTTCTGGGGTGATGGTCCAGAAATGATGGGCTGCATTGCTGGTGGAAGACAATATATACACGTGAACGCTAAAGGTGACGTTGAAGCTTGTACATTTGTACACTTAGCTACACATAACGTAAAAACTTCTACGCTAACAGATGCACTTGCTAGTCCATTTATGCAAGCAGTCAGAAAAGGAGCTCCATACGATGGTAATATGCTGAGACCTTGTATGATTGTTGATAGGCCATGGGTTCTTAGAGGATATTATAAGAAATTTAAGCCATATGAAACCCATAAAGGAGCAGCGGATTATCTTACCAGACCCGAAATAATGCAAGAAATCGATAAATATGCAGAATCCGTTGCTAAAGTTATGGATGAAAATTGGGCGAAAGATTATTATATGACCTTATTCCCATTACCTGGAGAATATTACCACGATAGGAAAATATTATGCAGCAGTAAGGTTCCTGTAGGTGGAGCACATGGCGGATGTGAAGCAAATGGTGGCTGCAAATGCGGTAAAGATTTATCTGCTATAGAACAAATTTCTAAGGACTTAATCAACGTATAATTTCTCTAAGGAGTAAAGTTAAATCATGCCAAGACAAATTAACACTGAAAATTGTATAAAATGCGACGTATGCATTCCAGCATGTCCGGTAGATGCAATAACAAAAAATAACGATATTATACAAATTAATCCAAATGATTGTGTAGATTGCGAAACTTGCTGGCGAATTTGCCAGGAAAAGTGTATCGACGGCGGACCGGATAAATATCTTGAGTTAAGGACTGAACATTAGATCATGGGCCAAGCTTTAGAAATAAAAAAGGGAAATACTAAAAAAGAAAGAATAATTTCTTTTCCCAGAATGGGGAATATTAGTATTCCTGTTAGTGCTATGTTAAGAACAATGGGGGCAAATCTTTTATTGCCTCCAAGTAATAATATAGAAACTCTAAATTATGGAACAAGGCACAGTTCTGAGACAGTATGTCTGCCTTATAAGCTTAATTTAGGCAATTACATTCAAGCTCTGGAATCTGGAGCAAATGTACTTTTAATGTTTAATGCACCTGGAACCTGCAGATTGGGAAATTATGCCCTTATGGCTGAAGCAAAGCTCAGAGAACTTGGATATGATTTTGAAATGGTCATTTTTGATATGTATAAAGGCAAGTTAATAGAAATCTCAAACAAATTCAGCCAGGCAATAGGTCAAAATATCAGTATTTCAAAGATTCTATATGGAATTAGATTGGGTTTTGCTAAATTTGATGCTCTTGATGTTATCGAGCGAAAGTTATTTTATATCAGACCCAGAGAAATTAACCCGGGAGCTGCTGAAAAATTATATAAAGCAGGAGTACGGGCAATTGATAATGCTATTACCATTAAAGAAGTAAAAGACGCCATTCAAGCAACTATAAATAAATATGACTCTGTTCCAATAGACCAAAATAAAGAAGTTTTAAAAATATACCTAACAGGTGAATTTTTTGTTCTTCTTGATCAGTTTACAAACATGGAAATAGAAAAAGAACTTGGATTGCTCGGAGTTGAAGTTGAAAGGCAAATTATGCTTTCAGACTGGACAAACAGTGTATTACTTCCAAGATGGATACATAAAAAAGAATCTCACAGAGAACGAGCATTTAGAATTGCTGGTAATTATATCAAAAGAGCAGTTGGCGGTGAATGCATTGAATCTATAGGAGATACAATTTATGCAGCCCAAAAAAATGTTGACGGCGTTGTACATATCGGTCCATTTAACTGTAATCCTGAAATAGTCAGTCAATGTATTCTTCCTCATGTGAGCAGAAAAGAAAATATACCTGTTATTTCCTTACTAATGGATGAACATCAAGGAAAAGCGGGATTTATAACCAGATTAGAGGCATTTGTAGACTTAATGTACAGACGTAAAAGAATGAAAATCACAGCCTAAAAGGCTATAAGGAGGAAATATTATGAAAATAGGTATACCAAGGGCACTAGGATATTATATGTATTATCCATTCTGGCATGGTTTCTTCAACGACCTTGGTATTGAGGTTGTCTTATCTGGAAAGACAACAAAAAGGATTGTTTCACAAGGTAGCGCTCTCGTTGTTTCTGAAACTTGCCTCCCCGTAAAAGTATATGTAGGACACGTGATTGATCTTCTAAATAAAGGCGTAGATGTAATATATTCTCCAAGCATCCAATCAATAGAGCCCAAAATCTATAATTGCTCAAAACTAAGGGGCTTACCTGATTTAATTAGAAATGTAGTAAAAAGAAATTATTTATTAATAGAACCAACCTTAGACAAATCAGTTCCTAAACAAGGATTATACGAATACTTGTATGAATCTGTGGCTCCATTAGGAATTACTGACAAAAAGAGGATTAAACAAGCATCAAAAGCAGGTTGGGAATGCATGAATAATTACTTGATTATGACAAGAGCCGGTATGTCTGTGGATGATGCTATAAAAAATGCTATAGCAGGTAAAGTTGAAATTACTAAAGCTCATAACGATTTTCCCGTTAATGTTGCTGTAGTATCCCATGGGTATAACTTATATGATGAGCATGTGAGTATGAAAATTTTCAAGAAACTTGAAAAGCTTGGAGTAAAATCTTATACAGCAGATAATCTCACAAAAGAACAAATGAGTGAAGGTATAAAAGTATTAAACACACAGCTTTACTGGGCAAATGAATATGAAATGACAGGAGCAGCGGGATATTTCTTAAAAGATGATAATATTGATGGAATTATCAGTATTACAGCCTTTGGTTGCGGCCCTGATTCTCTTATGATTGAAAGAATAACCCGTTATGCCAAGAGGTTAAGAAAACCTGTACTGAATCTTACTATTGATGAACATACCGGAGAAGCAGGATTCATTACAAGATTAGAAGCATACACCGATATGCTCCTAAGAAGAAAACGTGCTATTATCGTTGAATCTCTTAACAGACAAATATATCAGGACGATTTAGAAGCTCAAAGAATACGTGCTGAAATAGAACACATAAAAACAAATGTTTAAAAAAAATGAAATATTCATTTTACACAGATAAAGTATTGAGGCACTATTATGAAAATCACCTTTCCTCATATGGGAAATCTATATATAGCGGTTGGAAGCGCCCTTAAAATGTTAGGGGGCGATGTTATAATCCCTCCTTATAATTGTAAGAGAACGCTTTCACTAGGCACCAGAAATAGCCCTGAAGCTGTATGCTTGCCTTATAAGTTAGTTTTAGGCAATTATATTGAAGCTATTGAAGCTGGTGCTGAAGCGCTTCTTATGATTGATAGTCCTGGCATATGTAGGCTTGGCCAATACAGTAATTCTTCAAGAACCGCCCTTATAGATATGGGCTATGACGTTGAATTTATCAATTTTGATCTTTATAAAGGCAAATTAAAGGAATTATATACAGGGTTTAAGAAAGCTACTGGCAATGGTAATCCTATTGATATTATTAAAGCCATTAATCTTGCACTTATCAAAGTTGATCTTTTAGATCAATTAGATCATTCTCTTGCATATTATAGAGCCAGAGAAATCCAGACAGGAAGTGCGGATATTAGGTATCGAAGAGGACTAAAAGCCATAGAAGAAGCTATGACTTTCAGTACCACCAAAAAAGCCTTCAAGCATGCAATGGACCAGATTTCATCTACACCTATAGATAAAGATAAAAACGTTATACATATCGACTTAACTGGAGAGATTTATGTAGTAATTGATTATTTCTCTAATCTTGAAATAGAAAAAGAACTTGGAAAATTGGGGGTTCATGTTCATAGAAAGTTAAATATTAGTGATTGGACCAAAACATTCCTAATTCCTCCTTTCTTAAGATCCACTGAAGCTCATGGAGAAAGAGCAGCAAGATTTGCCAGTGATTTTCTAAAAAGAGATATTGGCGGTGATGCAATAGAATCAGTTGGTGATGCAGCATACGCAAGCTATTCTAAGAGTGATGGGATAGTTCATTTATTACCGTTTACTTGCATGCCAGAAATCATAGCTCAAAACATACTTCCAAATATAAGAGCAGAAAGAGATATCCCTGTTTTATCTCTGGTTTTAGATGAACAAATGGGAAAAGCAGGTTTCATTACAAGATTAGAAGCATTTGTTGACCTGATTAACAGGCGTAAAAGAAAGAATCAAGAAATAAAAATCGCTTAATTTTATAGTTGCATTATTCATTTTTCTCTTTGACAGCAAATTTTAAGGTTTTTAAGTTATATTTATCTGCTATAATACAGCTCATAATTTCATTTTGAGAAATCTTAAGAACTTTTGCCAGTCTTTCAAGGACAGTTTTAGACATAGTTCTTTTACCAGTTATAATTGCATTTAAAGCGCTTTGGTTATAATTTATTTGTTTACTTAAAGATGTTCTTGAAATGCCTTTTTCTTGCAGGATTGAGTCTATTTTAGTTGTCAGGATTAATTTATTAATATCTTTGTCTTTGGCATTGTCATTGCGAGGAATGCAGTGACGAACCAATCTTTCCTGCTCGGTATTATCGCTTTTATCTGAACTATTATTAGATTGCCACGCCTCCTTTGGAGGCTCGCAATGACAGGGCGGGTCATCCTGAGTGATAGCGAAGGATCCATGATATTCTTTACTTCGCTCAAAATGACAGCAAGCTTCTTTTTTAGCTTTTATTGCAAGTTCTATAATCTCTCTTGAATATTTATCTGTAAGTATCCAACCTTCAAACTCTTCTTGAGAGACCTCTAAAATGGGAAGCAGTCTTTCTATAACATGACCGGGAAAAGGTCTTTTCCCTTTTACCATTTCATCAAATGAACTGATTTTATAATTTACTAATTGACTTAACTTATGACAAGATAAATTTTTTCTTTTTAATATCTCATTTATTTTTCTAGTTATAACAAGCATTTTAATCAATCAATTTGTTTCCCCAAAATTTGCACTTGACAGGTTTTTTCTTATCGTTTATATTGAGAATGTCATAGATAACCCCCTTTTGACTTTGACTAAAAATATTAAAATAATACCCTAAATTACTTTTTAGGGTGGTTTTCTATAACTTTTCAAGTTAATCATATCACAATTTCAAGAAAGGTTTGTTAATGGGAAAAGAGAAAAATCACCTCTATAACCGTATTCTTACCCTCAAAGAAAGATTAAAAACTATTAATGATAACCTGAAACTAATCTCTGAAGATATCGAGTTTATAGAAGAACTTTCTAAATCAAGGCACAAATAACTATGTATAGGAGCCAATTCCAGATTTATTATTCTTTAAACCTTACTCAGCAGCAAAAACTGGTGCCACTATTACAAGAGCATTAGTTACCCTGCCTCCGCCTTTAACAGACGGATAATTAACTAGCTTGCCATTAACTACCATTTGAGTGGAAGTACCGCCATCAAGATTCATAGCATCATAAGTACCTAATTCATGCATAATTTTAGCTAATTCAGTTATTGTTGCTCCTTCAGTAACACCTTTTTGTCTTCCATCTATTGTTACCATAACAAGGCTTCCACCTTTTGTAAACCCTACAGCAGTTCTAGGAGCTTTTGTCCATAAGAAATTACTGGTAAATTTCTGTTTATCGATAAATATCTTGCCGTTTTTAACTAAATACGGCCCACCACTTATTGCATATTCAATATTATCATTCCAATCATCAGGAATTAATGTCATAGAATAATCAACTCTTTCATGCTGCTTTATTTTTCCTGCAACAAGATAATGAGGACCTACAAGTACATAACCACCTCTTGGCACAGGAACACTACTATTTTTTATATATTGAACCTTATCATGCGCTACAACTATATGAGAGTAATGCTGAGATGTTATCGGTGTACGCTTTCCCCACTTATCCGTATAAACAGTAAAAGCATATTTACTAAATACAGGTTGATTAATATTAAAGAGTCTAAGTTTTAAGTCTTCCCCTATATTTATTTTCCCTGTAATATCTACTTTGCCCATTTTGAATTCTTTATCCTTGGTCACCCCAAAGCTTACTCTTCTATATAAAGGGCCTGTTATAATATTTCCATCTAATATTGCTAATCCAAGAGGCGCACCATTATCAGGTTTAAAGTAAGATGCATTTATTCCAGCTAGTGCATCTTCTCTATTTACAATTTCTTTCACACTTTTAACACTGTTAATAAAATACGAGCCAAAAGATGGTTTAACAACAACACCACTCTTTTTAGGGTTAATAACAAGTATATTAACTATAGCTGGCTTGCCGTTAAGCCACCTTTTCATCTTTTTATGGACTACAGCATTTTTTCTATCAAAACTTCTGGTTGGAGGAACATACCTTTCACGAATTTCCGCTTGTTCAACCGCAGTTTGGTTACTTGGTCCAGTAGAAAATACCTCTCCCAAGTCAGTGTAAGCTTTAGAAGAACAAATAATACTTGCTGACAGTGCTATTGATAATATAACAACAGTCATACTATTTTCCGTTAACTCTTTCATCTCTCACTCTCTTAGCTTGCTACCCTTAAAGTTAACTATGTTTGTATAATTAATATAATAACACATTAAATTATCGAGTTTATCATGCTAAAAGAGTGTTGTTATACTTTTGAAATATAACTTTAAAAATACAAATACAAGAACTGTATAAGTATAAAGAATATTAAATATTAAAATAAATATATTATCCTTAGCTAAACAGACAATTTTTCATAAGCTTTTGCTTTTACTAAAAATGGTCATGTTATTTAAGTCTTAAAAAAGGAAAGGCAAGTGATGCAAGTTTACAGGTTTAGTCCAACTGGAAAATAAGCTCCATCTTTTGCAGGTAAACTATCGATAGACAAGATCAAAGAATAGTTGTAGCTTGGGCAAAAGTTGCACAAAAAATAAACAGGGTGAAAAAGATCCTTCACAGCAAAACAAGTTGGTTTAAATGCAATGTCATCAGGTTAAGGCATCACAGGCATCGTCTCTTATTATTAGGAAATTTATTAGATCGGAGACTTCTATTCCTATTAAATTG
>MFRQ01000074.1 GCA_001784615.1 Candidatus Melainabacteria bacterium RIFOXYA2_FULL_32_9 | reverse complement strand
AGTATATGAGAAACCTGCTGGAAAAACAGGAAAATTTGAGCCTTAAGCAGTGTATGGTTGTTGATTTAATTACTAAAGATGACAAAATCATCGGTGTAATTGATGAACTTGGTCTGGAATATAAAGCTGGAGCAGTTATCCTTACTACAGGAACATCTTTAAACGGTAAAATATGGATAGGATTAAATTCTTTCCCGGCAGGCAGGGCTGGAGAATTCCCTGCTGTTGGTCTTTCTGAATCTCTGACTAAACTAGGCTTTACTGTTGGAAGATTAAAAACGGGAACACCTGCCAGGGTTGATGCTAGAACCATCGATTTTTCAAGACTTATAATTCAGCCTGGTGATCAGGAGTTGAATTTCTTCTCTTTTGAACCTGACAGGCCAGTCAAAGAACAAATACCGTGCTATTTAACCAGAACTACTCAAGAAACTCATAATATTATAATGGCAAATCTTGATAAATCCCCTCTGTATCAGGGATTGATTAAGGGTGTGGGTCCGAGATATTGTCCTTCAATTGAAGATAAAGTTGTACGTTTTGCCCATAGAGAATCTCACCACATATTTATTGAACCAGAGGGCAGAGATACTTATGAGACTTATGTGCAGGGATTTTCAACGAGCCTTCCTGCTGATGTTCAGTTCCAAATGCTTAGATCTCTTCCTGGTTTAGAAAAAGTTGATGTTTTAAAGCCTGCTTATGCCGTTGAATATGATTATATACCTGCTATTCAACTTTCTCATACACTTATGACCAAAAGAATAGAAGGATTGTTTTGTGCAGGTCAGATTAATGGTACCAGTGGGTATGAAGAAGCAGCAGCGCAAGGGCTTATAGCAGGGATTAATACAGTAAGACTTCTAAATAATAAGGAAATGATTATCCTATCTAGAAGCAGTTCTTATATTGGTACTTTAATTGACGATCTTGTCACAAAAGATATTGATGAGCCTTATAGAATGCTTACTTCAAGGTCAGAATACAGACTTATTCTTAGACAGGATAATGCAGATACAAGATTAACCACGATAGGATATGAGGTTGGGCTTATTTCTCCTGAAAGATGGCAGAGATTTAAAGAAAAACAGGAAATAATTGAGCAAGAAAAAGTAAGACTGGAAATGGTTAGAGTTAGACCGGAAACCTGGGTTAATGAGATTCTTGCTGATTATAATGAGAAAATCGAGACGGGTTATAGTTTGGCAGGGCTTATGAAAAGACCTAATTTAGGATATCAAGCCATAAAAAGAATTGATAAAACAGCTCAGGAACTTAATTTGCCTAAAGAAATTGGTGAACAGATTGAAATTGAACTTAAGTATACAGGATATATAGAAAGACAAAATGCTCAGATAGAACAAGCAGATAGATTAGAGAAAATCAAAATTCCTGAAGATTTTGATTATGCTTCAATAGAGCAATTGCCACGTGAAGCAAAAGACAAGCTAATTAAAATAAAGCCTGTAACTCTTGCTCAAGCATCCCGAATAGGCGGTGTTAACCCGGCTGACATTTCTGTTCTAATGGTTCTCCTTGAAGCAAGAAGAAGAAATAAAACAAATATAGTTTAATATAAGTTATTAATAAATAAGGCTTTTAATTACTCTTTTGTCTATTTTGCATATATCAACTTTTAAATATTATAAAAGTTGAATTTTGATTAATTCTATTAATTGTAATAGTTTGTATGCAGATTTATAGATCTAGTAGATTGTTTCATGATAGTTGTTGAAGGAGGATACGTTCTCTCTGTTACTGGTGCTGACATATTTGTAAGGTGACTTCAATAATAACCCAGGCTGAGTTAACGTTTCATATTTATAGTTGATCACTAATTTTGTATTTAGAGGAGTAAAATATGGCTAAGAACTTTAATCTTACTGTAGGAAAAAGAGATTTTTCGAAAAAACCAAGACAGCTAAGGGCTGAAGGTAAAGTTACTGCTACCATATATGGGCATAACTTTAGCCCTATATCAATTCAATTAGATGCGAAAGCTTTTAGAAGTGCTTATAAAGCTGATAAAAACGCTATTATGCAATTAAAATATGATAATGATACTTATAGTGCATTAGTGAAAAATGTACAATATGGTTTAACTACTGATGAAATATTTAATATTGAATTTTATAGAATAAAAACAGATGAAAAGGTCAAAGTATCAGCTCCTGTTAATATAGTTGGAGAATCACCAGCTGTAAAAGCAGGTGGAACCTTGTGGAATCCTCAAACTGAAATTGAAATTGAATGTTTGCCTACAGATATTCCACGTAGTATTGATGTTGATATATCGGGTTTAGAGAATTTCGAGGATTTAATTACCGTTCGAGATATTAAATATCCTGCAGGCATTTCTCCTGTAACATCCCCAGAAACTATGATAGTAAAAATTAATGCACCTACAGGTGTTATAGAATCTCCACCTGTATCTGAGGAAGTAGCTAAATTAACCTAATAACGTAGTTGTTTTGAATTATGTAGTGAATAAATAAACCGGATATATTTTTCTGTAGTTATAATCCTTTGAGTTGATAAGGGAATAAGGCTGCTAAAATATATCCGGTTTATCTCAAATTAATTTGAACGCTTAATTTAGCCTCCTGATTTATTCAAAAAATGTTGTTCAATTTTATAATTGCATATACTGAAATGAGAGGCAGATATGTTATGGATAATTTAATATTGAGAAAGGCTCAGCAAAGTGATATTAGAAAGATTGCACCATATTTAGCTGAATTTAAACTTGATACAGAAAATGTTTCTGCTGAACAATTCGTTATTGCAGAAATAAATGGTAATTTGGCTGGTTTTGGAAGGATTAAACCCTATGAAAATATTTATGAATTATCTTCTATAGGAGTAGTGCCTGAATATAGGAAAAAAGGTGTTGGAGAAAGCTTGATAAAGCATTTAATAGAAACTTGTCCTGCTAATGAGGTATGGATAAGTACTAAGATTGTTGAATATTTTAGAAAAATTGGTTTTGAAGAAGTAGATAACGTGCCTGAGGAGATAAAACAAAAAACCCTTAGAGTTTGTAGAAACTTCTATGAATCTGTTACAGATTCATACTATATGGTATTTAAAAAATAAAGTGCTTGCCTAGAAAATGTTAAAATACACTAATAATAAAGAATGTCATTGCGATCCTGCAACGCAGGCGTGGCAATCTATATGATGAACATTGGAAAACACAGTCACTTTTCTAAATTCATCAATCTTAGTATTAAAACTATGGTTTTTAATGGTGCAGCTTTGCTGCTTCCTCGTAATGACAGTTTGGACGATTTTTTAAATTTAATAAATAACGAAAACTGCAAATATTAGAAATCTATTACCAATCATTAAATATTATTCTGGGCAAGCACCAAAAATAATTTAGTAGAAAGAGTAAAAGCCATAATCTATATGGCTTTTACTCTTTCAATATTTGCTCCTTCGGCCTTTAAGTCAGCATCGACCATAATTCTCACCAGTTCTTTGAAAGAAACCTTTGGTTCCCAACCAAGTTTTTGTCTTGCTTTTGTTGGATCTCCGATTAACAAATCAACTTCAGCAGGTCTGAAATATCTTGGATCGATTTTAACATACTTATTCCAGTCTAATCCTGCATATCCAAAGGCTTCATCGAGAAATTCCCTGATAGAATATGTTTCGCCTGTTGCAATAACATAATCATCGGGATGATCCTGTTGTAACATCATCCACATAGCCTCAACATAATCTTTTGCATAACCCCAATCACGTTTAGAATCAAGGTTACCAAGGAAAAGTTTGTCTTGTTTTCCTGCTAGAATTCTGGCAAGAGCTTTTGTGATTTTTCTTGTTACAAAGGTCTCTCCTCTTCTCGGAGATTCATGGTTAAATAAGATTCCATTGCAGGCAAACATATTATAACTTTCTCTATAATTTACTGTTATCCAGTAGGCATAGAGCTTTGCGACAGCATAAGGGCTGCGTGGATAAAATGGAGTTGTCTCTTTTTGAGGTACTTCTTGAACTTTACCATATAATTCACTTGATGATGCCTGGTAAAATTTTGTATTAATCTGTGTATCTTTTATAGCATCTAAAAGCCTTAATGTGCCAAGTCCCGTTACATCTCCGGTATACTCAGGAGTGTCAAAGCTTACTCTAACATGACTTTGTGCTCCAAGGTGGTAGATTTCATCAGGGACTATTTTTTCTAATAGCCTTGAAACGTTAGATGAATCTGATAAATCTCCATAATGTAAAAATAATCTAGTTCCTTCAATATGTGGATCGTTATATAAATGATCAATTCTGTCTGTATTAAACGAACTGGATCTTCTTATAATTCCGTGTACTTCATATCCTTTTTCTAATAATAATTCTGTAAGATACGAGCCATCCTGGCCTGTTATTCCTGTTATTAAAGCTTTTTTGGTCATCTTTAATTTATTTCCTGTAATAATCTATTTCAATAAAAATCTTTTAATTAGTCCTCTAAAAATTCAGATATTTTTTCTCTTAAGCTTTTTGTTACAAAAGGCTCTATAGGAATTTTTCCAACATCGGGAAGAATTTCTTCTTTTATAAAGTCTTTTACGTTTCCAGTATTATATGTAGCAATTATGATAACTTCAGGATTTATTTCGGCCATATCATAAGGTGCTACAGCTTTACAGCCTTTAAATTCTTCATCTGATCCAAAGAACTTTTGATCCGCAACTCCAACAATATTTAAATCTGATAAATTATAGTTATCAAATATTACTGATGATAATATACCTGCACCATATATAACGGCTTTTTTACCTTTATATTTTTTTGCTAATTGATCTATTCTTTTTTGTTGATTTTTTCCGCTTATCCATTCTTTTAATGCATCATAATCTTTGTAAATCATATTATTCTCTCCTATCCAAACTATATCCAATAATAAATTTATATCAAAAAATTAGATTTTGTACTAAACCAAAAAAGGTAATTAATAAGTTTATAAACTATTTTAGCGATAAGGATATAAACTTAATAAGCATAATCATTTTCAAATAGATCATCCTCATCATCTTTTAAACTAGATAAATCCTCAAAATAGGCAGTTTCAAAGTCTTCAGGTAAATTATCTGAATCTGGCCAGATTGTAAAGCTATCGAATATACATTCAGTTAAATTTTCTGCTGAGCAAAGATCAGATCCAGATAAGTCAGTTTCTGATAAGTCAGTGCCGCTAAAATCCGCATCTGTAAAGTCACAATCTAATAATTTTGCTCCTTTAAATTTTGTGCCAACTAATGTAGCTCCAATAAAATCGCAATTTTTCAGAGTGGTTTTTGCGAAATCTGCTGAGGTTAGATCACTACTAGAAAAATCCGCATTAGAAAATTCAGATTCGCTAAAATCAGCACCTGCTAGATCAGCTTTACTTAAATTAGCTTTAGTAATTTCTGTATCCCTTAAGTCTAGTTCGCTTAAATCAAGTAATCTATCTTGATCGTAAGGTCTTGTTTCATTAAACTCATCTATAAAACCATTTTTTAAAAGGTGAATTAATTCGTCTCTACTACTCATATTTACCTCTAGCTAGTCAATTATATTCATTTGTAAGGCAAGAAGAACTGCCTGTGTTCTATTGGTGACATTTAGCTTCTTAAATATGCTGTTTAAATGGGTTTTGACAGTAACTTCACGTACAAATAATTTTTCTGCTATTTCTTGATTATTGGCCCCCTGTGCCACAAGTTGTAATACTTCTTTCTCCCTGTTTGTTAAAGGGATAATAGGTTCATCTGAAGTGAAGGGTAAGCTCATAGATTTGCTTTGGTTCTTTTTCTGACCCCAACTGTACCTTCTTAATAATGCTTCAACACGGGCAAGAAGATTTGGAAGAGCAAATGGTTTAGATATATAGTCATCAGCTCCAAATTTTAATCCTGAAACTTCTTTTTGTTCACTATCAAGAGCGGTTAACATAATAACAGGTATGTCTTCAAATTCTTGGTTATTTCTTATTGCTTTTAGAGTTTCCCATCCATCCATATTTGGCATCATTATATCGAGAATTATAAGATTAAACTTTTGCTCTTTTGCGTTAAGAATTTTCAATGCTTGAAGACCATCGTGTGCGACGGATACTTCGTACCCATACATTGGTAATACATCTTTTAAATATTTTGGGTTATCATCAACCACAAGTATGTTTGCTATTGAGGACATTATTTATGATCCTTTTTTCATTCTTACCCTAACAATAATAATAGCAGATTTTTAAAGGTTTTATTTATAAATTTATTATAGCAGTTTGTAGAATATTTGTTATAGTAAGATTTAAATAGCTGAATAATCTAGTGAAACTTTTTTACTTGGTCATAGAAATTCATTAACAAATAAAATAACTCGAATTGCTACCTGCATAAATTTATGATTAGAGATTACCACGCAAGTATGACCATTTCTTAAAGCCACGAGTCAGGGCTCGTAATGACATCTAAAATTATTTAAGTAGCAATTATATTTATTGGTTTTATCCCATACTTTTAGAATATATTCGCATCCGTGGGTTTTTTTGGGAATATACTCTTCTGCAACAATTTAAGTGAGTTATAAAACTTCTTATACTAAACCATCTTTTAATGCTTTTATCGCTGCTTGTGTTCTGTCATCTACTGATAACTTTTGCAGAATATTGCAAACATGAGCTTTAGCTGTATGGATGCTTACACATAACTTTTCTGATATTTCTGCATTGCTGTAACCATCTACAATAAGTCTTAATACATCCATTTCTCTGTCGGTAAGTTGTATTTTCTCTTCTGTTTCTTTAGGGTCTTCTGCTGATATGACTAATTTACCATTAGATAAGGTTTTTAGAATGGTTTCAGCAATTGCAGGATCAAACCAGGCGGCTCCATCATATACTGATTCAATAACATGGATAAGTCTGTCAGGTTCTATATCTTTTAGACAATATGCGTTAGCCCCTGCTCCAAGTGCAGCCCAGACTTCAGCTTCATTGTTGTGCGAGGTTAAAATAATAACTTTTATTTTATTATCATTTTTTTTAATTAATTTTGTGGCTTCAATTCCGTTTATGCCGGGTAAACCTAAATCCATTAATACAATATCGGGTTTATGCTCTTTTGCCAGGCAAATACCTGTTTCTCCGTCTTCGGCTTCCAATATTAGTTTTACATGATCTAATGATTCTAAGGCTGTCTTTAAGCCAAATCTTGTAAGGGTATGATCTTCAACGATTAAAATGCCTAGCTCGCATAATTTATTCACAAATTTGCTCCTGATTTTATTTTTACAGTGAAAGAGCGTACATACTATATACCATGCTAGTTGAAACTATTAAACAAAAAATATTGATAAATTAAGAGATCTAAACTAAAAGCCGGTAGTTTATTTCAAAAATAATGCTTTTCACTTTGCATAAAAAACAGGACTTACGTAAAAACGTAAATTGATTAATATTATAGGGTTAAATTAATGACTATAGCTAGTGAATTGATAAAGGTTAGTACATTTTTTGAATATTTAAGGAACAAACAAAAAATTATTGCGTATTTTAAAACTCAAATCTGTCATTGCGAGCGAAGCGAAGCAATCCATTAAATAATGCTATAATTTGGATTGCCACGTCGGGCTTTCAGCCCTCCTCGCAATGACAATATCACTTTATGCGTAAGTATTTTTTGTTACCTCCTTTACTTTAAAATCGCAAATATTTTAATGGACGAGTATTTACAAAAAGCCAGGATGTCATGCCGGACTTGATCCGGCATCTATCCAATTAACATTTATAGCTTAGAATTGAAACATAGACAGATCCCGCATCAAGTGCGGGATGACAATTCCCGAGAGAATTTTAGAAATTATTTCTCATTATTTCTACATTTAGAACAATAATTAATGTGGTATAGTATTAGCTATCTAATGGTAAGCTGAAATAAAAGGTACTCCCTTTTCCTAGTTGGCTCTCTACCCAGATTTTCCCATTATGCTTTTCAATAATTCTTTTTGATAAATATAATCCTAATCCTGTTCCTATTTTACGGAATTTCTTAGCTTTAGAGAAAAACCTGTCAAATATAATCTCATATTCGGATTCGGGGATTCCTTTTCCTGTATCTGTTACTTTAACTATAATCTCATTGTTTTTTTCTTCTGCATCTATGGCAATTACACCACCTTTTGGAGTATAAGTAATTGCATTGCTTATTAAATTATTTATTACTCTTTTTATTTCTTTTTTATCTATTCTTGCAGCAGGGGTTTCTTTAGAGATAAAGTTGGTTAAACTTTGATTATGCTTCTTTGCAATAGGTGTAAGTTCTGCTACACAATCCTGAGCCAATTTTCTTATATTTGTAATTTCTTTAATCAATTCACCCTGGCCCGATTCGTGCTTATATGTGTCTAATAAGCTATTAACAAGGCTTAATAAGCCATTGTTGCTTTCAAGCATATTTTCCATAGCTTCTTTTTGCTTGTCAGTATAAGGACCAAACATGCCTTTTAAGAAGAATTTGAGAGTATTTGCCTCTGCTAAAATTGGCACTCTAAGATCATGCGTTAATGTAGCAGTAAAGTCTTCTCTCATTTTATCCATTTCTTTTAGCTCAGTAATATCTCTCAGTACTATTACATAAGTTGGTTCACCTGCTACTCCTGAAATTTGAGAGAAATTTAAGCTTAGTAATTTTTCTGCTTTAGTATTTTTATTCAATATTTGAGCTTCAGTTGGGGCTAATCGTTCATTATGTGAGATTAAAGGACAATTTTCCGGGATGTCTTCTTTGTTTCTTAAACAATCGATATTACATTTACATTGTAGAAATTCAGCCAGATATTTTCCTGCAATTTCCTCTTCTTCACGTCCACTCCAGATATTAATAGCAGGATTTACTTTTGTAATCTTACAGTCTTTTGATATAGTTATGATCCCATCTGCCAGAGAATTAAAAAGCGCCTCCAGATATTCTTTTTGCTCATGTATTTCTCTTTGATATTTTTTAATCCTGCTTTCTCTATCCTGTAGAGACTCGATCATCTTATTAATGTTTAAACCTAACTGTGCAGTTTTTCCAGTTGCCTTTATTTGTACTCGCTTTGACAGGTCTCCTTGTTTTACGGCCATGGCAACTCCTGCTATTTGTTCTAATGAATTCATTAATCTCTGTGAAGTCAGATGAGCCGCAATCGATATTATCATTCCGACAATTAATATAGTTAGCACTATTAAAATTGTGTTCTGTTTTTTTAGTTTGTTGAGTTCATTTGGAGATTTTAGTAGAAATATTGCGCCAATAGGAGCGTTATTATAATTATATATTGGTTCTATAGTATAAATATAGCTTTTTTTGAGAGTATAAAGCGTTTTTGTCAGGCTTTCCAAATTTGATTTTTTATAAGTACTGGTATTTAAACTTGTTTTTGAGCTTTGTTTAAAGATGTTATCTTTAGATATTTCAGCTATTACATAATCTTTTTCAATAAGCAAAAGATTTCCATTTATTAAATCGGAAAATTCCTTATGAAGTTTAGAGTTTGACTTTATAAACTTAATTCCAATTAATAATTTATTTGTAGTTTTGATATTACATGCTGAAATATGAGCTAAACCCGCCAGAATGCCTTTTTCTTTTGTGTCAGAGTTTATTGTCAGACTATTTATATCTTTTTGATAGTATTTCTTTATAATGTTTTCTGGAATTATCTCTGTAGAACTAGTTGTTTTTTTAAGTGCTTCATATAAAATGGGCTTTAAATTCTTGAAATTATTTATTTCATCAGAGTTAATGACGAATAAAATATCTGCATTGTCTTTCTTGTTGTTAATTATATGAGTGTTGGATGCAGATATTTCATAAGATTTTTGTACGACATAACTTTCCAACTCTTGAATTGAATTGTTATAAATCAATTTTATGGCATTTAAGTCTGCACCAAGATTATTGGCATTATTTTCTTCTATCTTGTCAAATATTGCAATAGAAAGCCATGCCATTATAGCTAAAGGTAAAAAAGTCAAAGTAAGAAAACTAATGAAAATATCTTTTCTTATTATTAACAGCATATTATTTTCTCAAAACAAGTAATTTATTATATCAGCAATAAAAAATAGGATTTCTATCCTTCTTTTTACCATATTAACAAGTTGTTATTCAATATATTCTTTTAATCTTAATACACGTCTTTTTGTTAAAGATAGGTTGCCTAAGACTTAAGTAACAACAGGAAGACCTGCTTCTTTATCAGAGGATTTTTAGACGATGATTAAACCTTTAGTACAAGGACTTTATGAAATTATTATGACTAAGCTCTTGTAATGAAAGATATTTGCCCCATGACATAATAATTGTTAAAGAATCTGAACTCTGCTATCATGAAATAATATATAAAATATAAATATAAATATGATGAAAAGTAAAAAAGGATTTACTCTGACTGAGTTACTGCTTACTCTAACAATTATAGGTATAATTGCAAGTTATACTATTCCTACTTTAATACAAAATATTGAAAATACTCATCTTAGAGCATCTCTTAGAGCTGGATATTCTATTCTTTCTCAAGTTGTAACGCAAATGGCTCAAGATGAAAACGGTGTTCTTCAGACTTATGACAGTAATTATGCTAATTTCAAAACAATCTTTAAGAGCTATTTTAAAATTATTAAAGATTGTAATAGCTTTGATTGTGTACCAAGTACAAGCACATCAGAAATTTATGGCACATATGCCGGACTCCCGGCAAATACAGGTTATTTAAACGATGGTCAATTTATTTTAAGTAATGGCATGCTTGTAATGATGGATAATGGTCCAGGACGAATACTTATAACAATTGATGTAAATAGTCATCAAAAAAAACCAAATATTTATGGTAAGGATGTGTTTACTTTCCAAGTTTTCGACAGGTCTGTTTTGCCTGTAGGTGCACCGGGAACAATCAATGCAGGTCTTCATTCTACATACTGCAGCTTATCCTCAAACAATGAAAGAAATGGGATGACTTGTGCTGCTTTATGGTTACTTGAATAAAAACTTTTTTACCAATTGTACACATAGAAAAACCCTGCTACATTCACTCTTTTTTAGAGTATCCAGCAACAGGGTTTCAGAACACATATTTCTCTCTTATTATTAATTATTGTTCAATATATTCTTTTAATCTTCTGCTTCTGTTTGGATGACGAAGCTTTCTGAGAGCTTTAGCTTCAATTTGTCTGATTCTTTCTCTGGTTACACCGAAGAGTTGACCAACTTCTTCTAATGTTCTTTGTCTACCATCATCCATACCGAATCTTAATCTTAACACGTCTCTTTCTCTTGGAGACAAGCTGCTTAAGACTTCAGCAAGATCTTCTCTTAAGAGTTCGTGGGCTACTGTCATAACAGGAGCATCTGCTTCTTTATCTTCAATAAAATCGCCCAATCTGCTGTCTTCCTCTTTACCGATAGGAGTTTCTAATGAAAGTGGTTCTTGAGCAACTTTAATGATTTCTCTTAATTTATTGATTGTAATACCCATAGCTTCTGCAATTTCTTCTTCTGTAGGTTTACGGCTTAAATCTTGAGCAAGTTTACGGGTAACTTTCTTTAATTTATTGATAGTTTCAACCATATGAACAGGGATTCTTATGGTTCTAGCCTGATCTGCAATAGCTCTGGTAATAGCCTGTCTAATCCACCAGGTTGCGTATGTACTGAATTTATAACCTCTTTCGTGGTCAAATTTTTCTGCCGCTCTAATAAGACCTAGATTTCCTTCTTGAATAAGGTCAAGGAAAAGCATGCCGCGTCCAACGTATTTTTTAGCAATACTAACTACTAACCTTAAGTTTGCCTGTACGAGTTTACGTTTTGCGATTTGACCTTCGTTGCCGCCGCTAACAATTTTTCTTGCCAGTTCAATTTCTTCATCAGCTGTTAATAACTGGATTCTACCGATTTCTCTTAAGTACATTCTGACTGGATCGTCAATTGATACACCTCTTGGTGGAGTTATGTCAATTTCATCAAGTTCGCCGAATGCTCCTTCTTTAATTACCAGATCTTCATCATCATCGTGATCTTTAATGCTGATTGCGGAAGATCTGCCGAAAAGACTGCCTATTTGATCGTCTTCTGCGTCATCTGTGGTTAATATTTCATCAATGCCGGAGCGATTTTTTTTAAATCTTTCTGATTTGCTAATCATATCTAATAAAACGTCCTCATTGTCATTCTTCTTCTTGCTCATTATTTATTATCTCCAATTTACTATTATTCAATTGAATCAACTCCCTTACCTTATATTGCAATTGTAATGAAGATAATTCGTCATTTTTTGCAGCATGGTAGTTAGTTTTTAACTGTTCTTGTTCTTGTAAATTTATATACTGATTTATATACAGTATGTTTTCTTGAATGAATTGCAATAAAAGTTTTTCACTTAAATCTTTTTTATCATCTAAAGAGAAATTAATATCAACGACTATTTGTTTTGCTGCTTCATTATCCATGAGCCTTATAAGCAATTCTTTATTTAATTCTTCAGCACTCATCGTTTCACTAACTTCCTGAATTATCTTATCAATTTCATTCTTTATTAATAAGTAATTTGAATCAGTAAAATTTACCTCCTTTAAATAATTATTTATACATAAAATTGAAAGTTTATCACTATTTATAAAATATAAGCTCAATAAATTTTTTTGCGCTAAAATGTGCTTTTCTAACTTTTTATTTACAATTGGTTGAACATCGCTTTTATTTTTGCTGGATTTTTGTAACGATTTTTTAACTTCTTTTGCAAGTGATTCCTCATGAATTTGTAATCTTTCTGCTACTAGATGAATATATTCATCTAGAATAATAGAATTTTTAATTTCTGTAAGAACAGGTATTAACTGCTTTATAAGGTGAGCTTTGTCTTGAGGACTTGTGATATTATCCTTTGACTTTATTATCCTATTTATTTGATAATCTATCAAAAGGGGTGCTTGATTTACAAGCTTTTTATAAGCATCAATGCCATCTGTTCTTATAAATTCGTCTGGATCTTTTCCTGTAGGTATGGGAACAACTCTTATTTCGCAGGAAGATCTATTATTAGTATCTGAAAAACTTGTAAAATTCTCGTCAAATTGTTTTATATCTCCAAGTCCATCAAAAACTGATTTAATTATCTCAGCACCACGGTTTGTTGCACTAACACCTGCCTCATCTACGTCAAATGCTAAATAAATACGCCTCGAATCTGTGTACCTTGCTAATATTTTAAGGTGCTGTTCTGTTAACGCAGTACCTAATGTGGCAACCACATTGGTCAAACCGTGGGTGTGAGCTGAGATTACATCGAAATAGCCTTCCATGATTATTACATTGTCAAGGTTCCTGATGCTTTCTTTTGCCTGATATAAGGCAAATAAGCTTCTACTTTTATTGAATGTTAATGTATCAGGTGAGTTCAAGTATTTAGGATTTTGAGAATCCTCAAGAGCTCTTGCTCCAAAAGCTATGAAATTTCCCTTCTCATCCTGAATAGGAATCATTATACGATTTCTGAATCGATCACAATACCCATTTCCAGTTGTTCGCTTTGAAATTAATCCAGCTTTATCTAATAAGTCAAAATCAGTTTTAAAATTGCCTACTAAATGATTAATTAATCCATCTGCCTGCTTTAAGGAAAAACCAAGATTGAATTTTTCGATAATATCTTTATTAATTTCTCTTTTGGCTAAATATTCTCTAGCACTAGCAGCTTCAGGAGCTTCCAATAATAAATTTGTATAATATTCAACAGTTTTTTTGTTGATATCATAGATTTTTTCTCGTAATTCAGTTTTTTCTGACGATTGATCGAATGATGGAAGCTGTAGCCCATATTTTTGGGCTAAATCAGCTATGACTTCATAAAAGGTACTGTTATTCAGCTTCATTAAGAAGCTTATGGAATCACCGCCAACTCCGCATCCAAAGCACTTAAATATATTTTTATCGTGATTTACAGAAAAAGATGGAGTTTTTTCCTTATGAAAAGGACATAGTCCCCAGTAGTTTCTGCCTGATTTTTTAAGTACTACGTGCTCAGAAACGGTATCGACTATATCAAGTCGATTCTTGATTTCAAATATAACATCTTGAGTTTTTGATTGAAGATTTTGACTCATTTATGGTTATATTTCTTTCATTAATAAGTACCACATGTATAAAACCGTCACAGAATTATAATTGCCATGAAGATGGAACAAATTTTTCCATGTATTGCTGAATTGCGAACCTATCAGTCATACCGGCTATATAATCTGCAACAATTCTTGATGCTGGTTCTGATCTGCCTTTTATCATCCATTCAATATTATCAAAATTTTCAATATAGTGGTTGTAGAGCTCTGTTACTATTTTTCTTGCTTTATGTTCTTCTTTTTTAGCTGGTGAATCAATATAAACATTAGCAAACATCCAGTTTCTCAGTTCGTCCATGGTTTGAAAGCATTCATCTGACATAGTAATTTTATTTTTATTCTTACTATTGACTATGAGATCTTTAACCAGGGTGGTAATTCTTTCATTAGTTGAATTGCCAAGAATTTGGACACAATTTTTAGGTAAGTCTTTAGGTCCTATTATTCCTGCCCTTATCGAATCATCGATATCATGGTTTAAATAGGCTATTCTATCTGTAATTTTAACTATTTGTCCTTCTAAAGAAACAGGATCTGAGTGACCTGTATGGTTTAGAATTCCGTCAAGGGTTTCTGCTGTCAGATTTAAGTCTTCAATAATACTTACTACTCTTATGCTTTGTTCATTATGTCTAAAGCCACCATCAAGCAATGAGTCTAAAACTTCCTCTCCTGTATGTCCAAATGGTGTGTGACCTAGATCATGGCCTAAACTTATAGCTTCGGTTAAGTCTTCGTTCAATTTTAGAGCTTTTGCTACAGTTCTTGCTATTTGAGAAACCTCAAGAGTATGAGTTATTCTGGTTCTATAATGATCTCCTTGCGGAGAAATAAAGACCTGAGTTTTATGTTTGAGACGTCTAAATGCTTTGCTATGAAGGATTCTATCCCTATCTCGTTGAAATTCTGTTCTTAATGCGCAGGGATCTTCTTCTTTACTTCTACCTTGAGAGCTAGCGCTTTTTGCTGCTAAAGGACTTAAGTAAGTTTCTTCGAATTCCAGTTGTTGCAACTTAATATCGATGAAACTATCTGATATACTCAATTTTATATTTCCTTAATATAAGTTTTAGTGAATTAAATAAATAGGCAAGGTTATTATATTAAACACCTTATGAAAGTTAAATAGTTTACCAACTGTATTTTACGGGATATTAAACGTCAATTATGTCAAATGAATTTTACCTTTCTTAACAAAAATTCTTTCCAGTACTTATCAGGATTTTAGCTTATTTTTTAAAAAAGTTCTGAAAAAGTATCAAAGTTTTTAAAAATATAACCGATATAAGTATTAGAAAAAAATTTAAAAAGTGTTGACTTGTTAGACTATTAGGAAGTTTAAGGAAGCTTCAGTATGACAGCAAAAGAAGCAGATGGAGGGAATTTGAGTAACAATCTAAAAATGATGGAAAATGATCCTTTTGAGGCGATATTCGCGTTAAATTTAGGTGATTTTTTAACCGAACATCTAATCTCTGAAGAGTTACTTTCTAAAATTAATACCTCCTTCCACGATAAAGTTACGGGATTAAAAAATCAGTTAAAAGAGCTTATATCTATATATTCACTTGATAAAACACTTACTTTATTAGGGTTTGATAGTGAAGATGACTTTGTTATTTATAATTCCATTGCAAAAACAATTACTCAAATGCTTGGAGTTAATGCGTGTCATATATATTTAAGCTCTAATAATGTAAAAAGCTCACTAAATGAATCGCATTGGGATTTAGTACTTGTCGGAAGTTCCACAGATAAGCTGGAAAACAATAAATTTAAAACAATTGGTTATTCATTAAAAGAAGATGTAACCATACCAATAGAATCATTTTTAACAGGACAAACATTTTATTTTAAAGAAGTTAAAAACTCAAAAAACTGGAAACCTAAAGAAATTCTTGGAGAAAATGCGACTGAAACCCTGTTAACTGTTCCAATGGCAAACAATTTTGATTGTATTGGAGTTATGTGTCTTGAACACGATAGTGTAAAAGATATATCTCCCGAACATGTACAGTTAATTGAAATTACAGCAAAATTATTTGTAACATCAATGAAACTTCAACAGTTAGTAGATGAAGCACAGTCACTCATAGAAGATAAAAATGCGACTCCTGCTGAATTAACACATTTAAGAACCGAGTTAACAGCTAGCATAGGTGATCTGGGTGATGAACAGCAAATATTCGTTGAAACTTTAGCTGCTGCTGTTGATGCCAAGAGTGAATATACAGAAGAACATTCAAGAAAAGTAGCTAATTTGGCTAGAGAAATTGCAGAATATCTACATTTAAATGAAAAAACAGTTGATCTTATTTACTATGCAGGATTGCTACAAAATATAGGAAAAATTACTCTTCCTGAAGATATTTTTATTAAAAAAGGAAAATTGACTAAAGCTGACTGGAATAAGTTGCAAAAGCATCCTAATGTTGGTGTAAGTTTACTTATGAAAATTAATTTCCTATCTGAAGTGGTACCTTACATTCATTATCATCGTGAAAGATGGAATGGACAGGGCGAACCAGAAGGATTAGCAGGTATTAGTATTCCACTTGGTTCTAGAATTATTGCAGTTGCTGATGCGCATCAGGCGTTGTGTTCTGAAAGACCTTATAGAGAATCTTTGTCTAAAGAAGAAGCTCTGTCAATAATGAAACAAGAAGCCGGAACCAAGTGGGATCCAATTATAGTCGATGCTTTATTAGTAATAAAAAGTTAGTCTAAAAAGCTCCCGTTAAGGGAGCTTTTTTACAGTTATCTCTTAGAGGCTGTTTGAAAAGTCTATTATTTAGCTAATTGTCTAAGCATCAAATGTAACATTGATATGTAAATCATATTTTCA
>MFRQ01000073.1 GCA_001784615.1 Candidatus Melainabacteria bacterium RIFOXYA2_FULL_32_9 | reverse complement strand
AATAGATTATATTTTATATATATTTTTGAAATAAGGGATAGCAAAAAAATAGGAGTATGGATTATGCAAGTCGGAAATTTAGGTTTATATCCAAAAGTAACAAATCTGGATCTAGACCGCATTAAATCTCCAACCGAATCACAAAATCAGGTAAGAAATATATTTAATAACTTACCTGCAAATACCAACAGCGATTTGACAAGTGCATTCCAGAATGTAAGCTTAACAAACGTACAATATGCAAGCGAACTTTCTGCATTTGATATTCAAAGAGCAGCAGTAGATAATCTAACTGGTTCTTATAACAACAAGTTAGCTGATTTAAGTTCATCAGAAATGGATCACGCTACAGCATCTTTTAACACACAACAGGTCGCTCAAAGTGTTCAGAGCATTAATAGTGCAATAACAAATACTAAAGCAATTATTGGAAATTACCTTAATCAGATTTCTGGCTCTCATAGCAATATTAATGCTATAAATTCTTCTATCAGGGATATTGATAAAGACTTACTAGTTAGTGAATCTGTAGTAAATAATCATAAACACCATTCAAAAAGAATGAAGTCTTTAGAAACAGATTATAGCAGTGCTTTCCTGGCAAAAAACAGCTTAATGAATAATCTTAATTCCATTAGCACATCCATGAGCAATATAGATACACAAATAGCAGCTCTTAATACTCCAAACGCTACGGGATTAATTCCTAATGAATCAGCTATTAATCAGCTAATACAACAAAGACAAGAACTAGAAGAAAAATATGCTCAAATAACAAAAGAATTAGATAAAAATGATGAAATCATCAATCAATACGACGATTCAAAAACTATAGTAAATAGCAATGATGATAAAACCATAGCCAACCTTGAAACTAAAATAGCTGACTTACATAATAAAAGACAAGAATTAATCGCCCAAAAGCGTTCAGAACAATCAACACTTAGGGATTATCGCGATAAAAAAAACGCAGCAAATGGAGAACTCGGTGCAGCTCATGGCCTTCTTAATAGTCTTATTATTAGACAAGAAATAGCAGAAAACAATGAAGCCAGAGCTCTAACTAAAGTACACAACCGCCAAGAAGAGCTTAAACTAATACACGGTTCATTAGACAATTCATTTTCTGTTTATCAAAGCAAACAAACAAATGTAGAAAAGGCTGAACATAAATTTAATGACTCAACCGAATTTTTAAATCTAGTAACCCAGAAACATAAATTAGATAATAAATAACTTTAAAAAAAGTCCGATGTAAATCGGACTTTTCGGTATATTTTTTGAACTAAATTTATTCTTATCGTCTTAAAAAAATATGAAGGATTATTTATCCAGAATAATCCTTTTTTTGCTTAATTAGGTTATTTAAAAATTTTACCGCTAAATCTACCATGCATGAGGCTCTACAGATATCTTTTGGCTAAATAATTCTTTGCAGTTTGCAACAAATTATTAATTAATCGGAACATTATATCTAAATAGTTCGTCAAGCTAAAAAAACAAACAATAAGCGTAGGTTTAGAAGAGAAAGGACGAAGGGAGAGATGATTTTTAGATATTTACTTATTATTGTCTGTTTAATTAGCTTTTTAGCGCAGACAAATATAACATTTGCATCAGATTATTCTCAACAAGCTATTAAAACAAGGATTGTAAAAGAAGCAATTAATCATGGTATAGATCCAGCGTTGGCATTAAGCGTTGCCAAACAAGAGTCCGGATTTAACAGATCTGCCAAAAGCCACTCGGGTGCAATAGGATTATTTCAATTAATGCCTGGCACTGCAAAATATCTTGGGGTTAATCCTTATTATATCAACCAAAATATTAGAGGCGGTCTTACATACCTAAAGAGCTTAAAAAACGAGTTTGGCTCAACCGAATTAGCACTTGCAGCTTATAATGCAGGACCGGGAGCAGTTAAAAGATATGGATGGAAAATTCCTCCATATAGAGAAACTAAAAATTATGTAAAAAACATAATGTCATTCTATCAACATTATCAAAGATATCCTGATCCTATAATATCTCAGGTATATCAAGAGAAAGAATTAAAAGAACAACAAGAAAAAATTCAAGTTGAAGAGGAAATTGTTGAGAAACCTCCAGAGATTAGCCAAGATAATCAAGCGAATAAGAGGGAATTAGCTATTAATTTTTTCGCTAAAATATGGAATATACTAACATAATATAAATTTGTTAGTTGATTATTTTTTCAGTAGTATTGGGCATTACCTGCTTGGGTAAAAAAGTATTAATCCCCAACCAGATTAGTAACCTAATACTACTGTTTTTAATGGGTATCTAAATAGCTAATCTGAGTGATTAAAATAAATTTAAAAGATTTATTATATTAATAGATTACGTAATTATTAATACCGGGACCGGGGGAGGTTTATTATGAAATATTTGCAGTACATTTCATACGCACTAATTATTATAGGTGCACTTAATTGGGGCTTAGTGGGGTTATTTGGAGTTGACCTGGTTGCTGCTATTTTTGGCCCAATGAGTGCAGCAACCAGAATAATTTATTCTTTAGTTGGCTTAGCAGCAATAGTAAATTTAATACTTGAATTTACTGTTTGCAAAGCACATACTCGTTGCTATGCATATCATAGAGAATGAATTAGAAAAAGCCTGAGAGGAAGTCATAAGACTTCCTCTTTTTAATTAAAAAATTACAAATAATGTTTATTAAAAATTGTAAATAACATTTTAAAGATTTAGCAATACTTTTAATTTACTAACTTTAAGATATTAAGCAAACTTTTGCAGGACATAAAAAAAGAGAGGTAGAAAAATGATACCTAAAACACCCCAGATAAATTTTGGATCAATTAAAGGTATAGCTAAAGTTAACTCTAATGATAAATCAGGTAAACCTATTGATATTCCTGATGGAGAAAAACTAACCATTTCTGGCAATAAAGATCAAATACGCCTCTCTAACGATCCCTCTAGAGCTTATGCAATGGTTCAAATTAATAATGTAGATAACAAGAGTGAATTAGAACTTAAAGATGAAGCAAACATAAACATCGATACAATAAAAAATCTAGGAAAAGTTTCATTATATAATAATTCCAAAGCAGATATTAATGAAGCACAAAATAAGGGTGAGATAGAACAATTTGACAACAGCTATTCATCCACAAAAAATATAAATAAATCTGCTTTATCCTTAAATGATAAAGCAGCATCTGATATTAATTTACTATCATCTTCAGATGTATTATTAGATTCAGAGTCAGCATTAAATTTAAATAAAATGAATATTAAGCCAGGTGAAAAGTCTTCTATAATACAATGGAAAAACTCAAAATCAGACATAAAAGAAATAAATTCATCTCTAGAACCTATAGACAGATCAAGTTTACAAGATTTATCAATGATAGCAACCTATAATAACTCTGAAACCAATATTGGTAATATAAAAGATGTTATCTTGTATCAAGGCAACAACTCCAAATCCAGAGTATCTGAAGCTGAAAAAAATAGCTATATACATCTGGTTGATAAGTCGCAATCTTCTATTAAATGTGCTCATGCAGGAAGCAACATCAAAGCTCAAAATGGGACAAAGCTAGAAATTACAGAAGATAAAAGAAGTTGGATTGATAAAATGTTCTCCTAAGTGCCACCCATAAAATAATTTATAATATAATCTAATAAAAGAAGATCATCCACAGATGATCTTCTTTTATTGTGTAAAAAGTTGATTTTATTGTATACTTAATAAATTAGATCACAGGAGCTTGCTTGCAAGTTTTTTACTTTGGTGATCTTAGAAGCTGTCTTGTTAAAGTTGAATCGCCTTGTGAATTGTCTTTAAACAACTTTAACCGCAGTCCAAAAGTCGAGCCTGTCTGGCTAAAAATGCAAAATCAAGCTATGATACAATTACAGGCTCTTATTTAATATTGATGTAATTTAGCATCAGACCTGACCGAGTTATTGAACTATAAATATTTTTTTCAGTCTTTAATATTAGAAACGGCTTAAATCATTTATAAAAGTATTAATAGTATAAAATATTAGTGGGATATATACAAAAACAATTGTAAAGTTTAAATATGTTCAATTTTCAATATATTAAAAACCTAGCAACACCTGGAAGCTGGAGAAGAGGTTACGAATACTATCGTACCAATCAGGTTCTTGATACAGAATTACAGGATAACACTGTAATTGCTTCAGTTAAAGGTAATTTTCAGGATAAATACAATATAAAGCTTAACTTTACTCCTGAAAAAGTTTCAGCCCAATGCGACTGTCCTCTTGAAGAAGAATGGTGCAAGCATGCCACAGCAGTTGGGCTGGTCAGCATAAGCAAACACTTTTATGAAAATTATTTAACTGAAACTACAGGACAGGAATTTAAGTTTGAAGATGAAAATCCTCCTGAAATTACCGATTATCAGGGAGGATATAAATTTATCTTAAATACTAAATTTAATCCTAAATTCATAAGTATTCAAGTAATAGACAGGGTTAAAGACGAAAAAGTCGTTGATATTGAAGCAATTTTGCGTGCTGTAGTTGCACTGCAAAATGCATCCAACGGAACTTTTGAGTTAAATAATATTCAAAAATATGAATTAGCTGCTCTACAACATATTTATAAAACAGGAAGAGCTGAGAAAAAATTAGGTTTGCATAGTATTCCAATAAATAAACTTGAAGAAACCCTAAAATTTTTATCTCAAGTAGAAGAAGTTATTGATTATGAATCCAGTCAGAGACTTGTATTCAAGAAAACCCCATGGCAATTAATCCTCACAGTAAATGTTTCCTTAGTTGGCAATGTTTTATTGTCACTTCATTGGAAACGCCCTGAGCCTGAAGAGGATATTTATCCTTTAGAAGAAGTCAAATATTTTGCAAAATACGTTAAGTGGGGAAGATATAAAAATCTTATAGTACCGTTAGATACAGCCTTATCTACACTTCCACATTATTTAACCCGATCTACATTTACTGATATCAGAGATGCGGATGGGGGTAAATTCGTATATGAAGAATTACCAAAACTTAAAGATTTAATGACTGTTGAAATATCAGAGACTCTTGAGAGGTTAACACTTGAGCAGAAACCACCTACCGGTGTAATTTCTATCGAGTTAACTGAAGAAAAAGCTATTAAAGCCTCTCTTGATTTTGAATATGATGGAATGGTAGTGCCATACGGTAAATTAGCAGAAAAGACACCTTATGTAACAATTAAAAAACCTGAAGAAGAAATTATATACTGGGTAAAAAGAAATTTAGAAAAAGAAGAAAAAGCATATAAATTCCTCTTAAGCAACAAATTTCACCCCACACAGACAAATAATGTACTGATAGAGGGTGATGATGCTATAGACTTTTATAATGAAGTATTACCAAAACTTCTTAAAAACAACTGGAAAGTAGTTGAGCTTAATGATTTTTCCAGTTTAAAAGTTGCCTCTAATCCATTAAAAATACACGTTGATATTGATTTTGATGATTCAGTTGACAGCTTTAGCTTAGAAATTTCCTGTGCTGTTAGAAAAACAGAGATAGATCTCGATACAGTTCAGTATTATTTACAACAAGGCAAAAAATACTTCTATCTTGAAAAAGAAGGTTATGTAGAAGTACCTTTAGCTGATATTTTACAATTTACAAGAAGCTTAAACTATTTTGATGCTCAAAAAGCAGAAGACAGAAGATTTACCGTTAAAACATTCAGAGCAGGTCTCGTTGCTGATTTAATGGATCAGCAGGTAGCTATTAAAATGAGCAGAAAATTTAAGAAATTCTGGGATCAAATCAGTACGTTTAATACTATGGAAGATGTTGAATTGCCTAATATACAAGCAGACTTGAGAGAATATCAGAAAAAAGGGTTCAACTGGCTCTGGTTCCTGTATTCTTATGGTTTAAATGGAATCCTGGCTGATGATATGGGTCTTGGTAAAACTCTACAGGCTTTGACTCTTATTCAAAAAGCCAAGGAAAAACATGGCAAAGAGCCAACTCTGGTCATTTGTCCAACTTCTGTTGTGTTTAACTGGGAAGCCGAAATAGAAAAATTTGCACCTAAGCTAACCACTTTAAACCTGACTGGTTCAGCAAGAAAAGACTTATTCAGTAAAATTGACAAAAGAGACGTTATAATTACCAGCTATGCACTATTAAGAAGAGATATCGAAGAGCTAAAAAGGCATAACTTCAGATTTGTAATACTTGATGAGTCCCAAAATATAAAAAACTATGAGTCTGTTACGGCTCAAAGTGCTAAACAGTTAAATACATCTCATAGACTAGCTCTTTCAGGTACTCCGATAGAGAACAGATTGTCTGAATTATGGTCAGTATTTGATTTCTTAATGCCTGGGTTCCTTTATGACATAGAAGAATTTGATTATAGATATGCTAATCCTATTGAAGATAGAGGTGACAGATCAGTCGAGTCCAGATTAAAAAAACAAATATATCCTTTCATTCTGCGAAGAATGAAGAGAGATATTGCTAAAGACTTACCAGATAAAATTGAAAGCATTGCATATTGCCATATGACACCCGAGCAGCGTGATTTTTATCTTGACGTTCTTGATAGTACAAGAGAAGAAATATTTAGCAAAATTGCTGCAGATGGCATTGAAAAGAACAGAATGTCCATATTTGCTGCTTTATTAAGACTCAGGCAAATTTGTAATCACCCAAGATTATTTGATAAAGAGGGAAAACAAAAAGCTGTAGAATCTGGCAAATTTGAGCATATGAAAGAAATGCTGGAAGAGATTGTCAGTGAAGGACATAGGATTCTTCTCTTCAGTCAATTCGTACAAATGTTAGAGATAATCAAAGAATGGCTTGAAGAAAAAGGTATCAGATACGAATATCTAACAGGAGAGACTAAAGCTGAAGACCGTCCAGGTAAAGTTAACAGGTTTAACTCAGACGAATCAATACCTATATTCCTGATCAGTTTGAAAGCAGGCGGAACCGGATTAAACCTCACCGGAGCAGATTATGTAATTCACTATGATCCTTGGTGGAACCCTGCTGTTGAAGATCAAGCAACCGATAGAGCACATAGAATCGGACAAACCAAGAAGGTATTTGTCTATAAATTAATTACTAAAGGCTCTGTCGAAGAAAAAATCATGAAACTCAAAGAAAGAAAAAGGGATCTTGCAGATACTATTATCTCTATAGATAGATCAATTGGAAAATCTCTCACATATGAAGATTTAAAAGATATCCTGACACCTGATTTATAAATAATATTATTACTTTGTCCAAAAATCATGGTCGAAGAAGCCTTAAACATCGCCTTCAGTAATTAATCATAATGATATAATTATATAGTCTGGATAATAATCTGTGGAACGAGACTAAAACTATGAGTATTTTTGAAAATAACATTAAAAGAATTAAAGAATACAATCCTGTACTTGCCGATAAACTCCAAAAATATTCTTTTAATGAAAATGCCAAATTTGAACTCGTTACAGCTGAATCAGGAGATCCTAACTTAATTTATAATGGAATATGGGTTCATGACATTAAAAATCCTCAGCAGGAAGCTTCAAACGTTTTTGGACAATTTAAAAACACCTCAGAATCATCAATTAACATAATTACAGGTTTAGGCCTGGGATATTTATTTAAAAGATATTTTTTAAGTTCAAAAGGCAAAATTATTGTATATGAACCAAGCCTGGATATTCTTAAATTTACGCTTGAAATAGTGGATTTTTCTGTCGAGCTTGAAGATAAAAGAGTTCATATTGCTAATACCCACATTGAATTAATGAAATCCCTGGAAGAAGTATTTGTTCATAAGGATTTAATAAATATTAGTGGGTTAAACTCAAGTTACACTTTATATCCACAGGAAATATCCATCTTAAAAAAAGACTTATCTCAAATTATTAATCATCTTGAAGCAAATTACATAACTTTATTCCAAAAATCAGTTGAATGGGTATCACAAGGCCTGCAAAATATTCCTCAGCACATTAATAATTATAATATTGACGCTTTGAGAAGTACTTTTAGTACTAAACCTGCTGTCATAGTATCATCAGGACCTTCACTGGATAAAACAATTGAATCCTTGGCTCAATATCGAGATAAAGTAATAATATTTTGTGTAGCAAATGCATACAAAACTCTTACTAAATACAATATAAAGCCTGATTTCATAACTTTTATTGAAGTTGATGACACCAGTCCTCAAGTTAAGGAGCTTGATATTTCAGATATCAATATGATAATCCTGTCTGTAGCAAATGCAGAAATATATAAACTTGATTTTAAAAGAAAATTCATATTTTATAGTAACAATGATCTTTACTCAAGATGGATTTCAGATATCGCAGGATTTTCAGTAGAAAATTACCAAAATAAAGGAACTGTATCCTATTGCGCTTTATATTCTGCATTCATGATGGGGTGCAACCCAATAATTCTTTTAGGACAGGATTTAGCTTATTCAGCTAATCAATGTTACTCTTCAGATAGCGCTTTTGGGTCTATAAAATTTGTTAAAGACGAAATAACTGGCGAATATAAAGTTGAACTTGATAACATAGAAGAATTTAAAAAGTTTTATATAGAAAGAAAGCATACAGATGAATTCACAAATGAACTTATAAAAATAAAATTAGACAGTATTAAATCAAATTTAACTTTTGTACGTGGACAAAATGGAGATATGCTTCCTACGGATGCTAATTATGCCGGGTTTATAAAATATTTTGAACATTTTGCATATGAACACTCAAACCCTAACTCTGAACTTCAATTAATTAATTCATCAACAGGAGGAGCTCAAATTGATGGATTTAAGAATGTTGGGTTAAAAGAAGTTTTAGAAAATTTGCCTACACTTGAAATCAATGTTGACTCTAAAATAGATCAAATCTTGACAGACTATAAAGAACCAGTAAAAGAGCATATTGTTGAAATTACCAGACAAGTTAAGTATATGGCTGAAGAAATAGGTGAATTCCTCATTCTAGCACAAGACGCTCTCAATAAATCTGAACAACTACTCCTTGAACTGAAAAAAGATTCTTTCAATGTAGACAGAATTAGAATTTTAGCCAGTAACTTAATGGAATTTTATATAAAATTCCAGGGAGAACTATTTGATAAATATCAAGTTCTGATCAACTGTGTATTTAAGGAGTTGCTAGAATTAAGCAAATTAATGGAATCTGAAACTAATAATAGCTTGGAAGATCTTGTTAATATGGCTCAGACCTCTAAAAACTTTTACGATACGTTTTTGAAACAAGCAACATATATAAAGAGTATTGCTGAAATGACCCTAAATAAACATCTTTTAGAATATATATCAGATTAATCTTAGTACTCGATCACACTAAGGACGCAATAAAAAATGCTTAAGTATTTTTTATTGCTCGATTATTTGCTGGTTAATACTGAATTTTAGCATGGGTTGAAAACATCCATTAAAATTGAATTATCAAGAGAGACTGTTTGAAAGATGACAGTTTCTCTAGTTTTATAGAC
>MFRQ01000072.1 GCA_001784615.1 Candidatus Melainabacteria bacterium RIFOXYA2_FULL_32_9 | reverse complement strand
AAAGAGAAATAAATGAAGCAAATCAACAAATAAAATGTAAAATATTTTTTTGCATTTAACATAATAAACTTAAATACGATTCCATTTACCCAGTATTAAACTATTATAACTATACAATAAAGTTATTCAACGTTCTTTCTCTATTAAGACAGATTAAACTATTTGTAAATTATTCTAGAAATTAATTTATCAATATTTAAACTTAGGGTTATAATATCGAGGGCTTGGTTAGAAAAATAAAAATTAATATTATGGCAAAACTTTTAATCAAAAATGCAACGATAATAACTATAAATCCTGATAAAGATATCTTATATGGTGCTGATATCCTTATTGAAGATAATAAAATATCTAGAATTGGTACTAATATTGGCGTTAGTGCAGATAAGATCATTGATGCAAAAAATAAAATCATTCTTCCCGGGTTTGTACAAACACATATTCATTTATGCCAGACATTATTTCGTGGATTGGCTGAAAATAGAGAACTACTCAATTGGTTAAGAGAAAAAATCTGGCCTTATGAGGCTGCTCATGATGAAAATTCCACTTATTACTCATCTCTATTAGGAATAGGTGAACTAATTTCAGGAGGAACAACCACTATTCTCGATATGGGCGGGGTAAATCATACGGATAAAATTTTTGAAGCCATTGCAAAATCAGGCCTGAGAGCTTTTGCTGGAAAAGCTATGATGAACAACGGTATTGGGGTTCCTAAAAATATCCTGGAAACTACTGGAAATTCTATAGAAGAAAGCCTAAAACTTTTTAAACAGTGGCAGGGAGCTGAAAATAATCGAATTAACTATGCTTTTGCTCCAAGATTTATTCTATCCTGTACAGATGAATTATTTTATCAGGTTAAAGAACTTTCTGATATTTACAATATTCCTGTTCATACCCACGCTTATGAAAATAAAAATGAAGGACAGGAAGTTATTAACCTAAAAGAAATGAGGGAATTTGAATATTTCAACAAAATTGGGCTTTTAAATGAAAAATTCCTTGCTGCTCACTGCGTATGGGTAGATGCAAGTGATATAAAATTAATGAAAGAAAAAGGAGTTAAAGTACTCCATTGTCCTTCTTCCAATTTCAAACTGGGTTCAGGAACTTTAAATCTTACAAGGTTACTTAATGAAGGAATAAACGTTTCAATTGGAGCTGATGGAGCACCTTGTAGCAACAACCTTGATATGCTTCATGAAATTAGAACAACTGCACTTCTGCAAAATGTATTAAATAGACCCGGCGCTATTGAAGCTCATAAATATCTTGAACTGGCCACAATAGAAGGAGCAAAAGCTCTTGGGTTAGATCATGAAATAGGCAGCATTGAAGAAGGCAAAAAAGCAGACTTAATTATTATGAATCTGGAAAACGACTTCCATTCCTGGCACTCTGAAGAAGTTGATCCGGCTACAAAAATAGTTTACGCTTCAAAAAGCTCTGATGTAGAAACAGTTATTATCGACGGCAGTATAGTTATGAATAATAAAAAGCTCTTAACACTTAATAAAGAAGAAATTCTTGAAAACAGTAAGCAAGAAATAGGTAAATTACTAAAAAGAGCTAAAACTATTCTTTCTACAGCTAATTAAGCAGTAAAATTTCTCTTTACAATACAAGTTTTTTAAAATTGTTATGCTATTATGATAGCAATTTAGTAAATTCATTTACTATTTTTTATTAGGTGAGGGTGTTTATTCAGGAATTTTTTCATGAGTGATCTTAAGTACTGGCTGGCATTTTCCAAAGTAAATTCTATAGGAAGCAGATTTATAAAAAAAGTCTGGGAACACTTTGGCTCAATAAAAGAAGCATGGTTAGCTTCAAATGCTGATTTATTGAGAATAGAAGGCTTAAGATATAATAGGGTTCAAAATTTTATTGAAGCAAGAAAAGCCATTAATCCTGATAAATTACTTGAGGAAATATATAAAAGGGATATTAAAGTTCTAACACTGCAAGATGAAGATTATCCCTATTTATTGAGACAAATTCCTGACCCACCGGCAATATTATTTATTAAAGGCAATTTAGAAGTCTGTAATCTGGATAAGACTTTAGCCATTGTAGGAAGCCGTAAAGCCAGCCATTACATACTTGAAATTCTTAATAAGATCATTGACGAAATCCGAGGAACAGATATTACAATTGTAAGTGGCATGGCTTTAGGAGTAGATTCCTGCGCTCATAAAGCAGCACTAAAAAATAATTTAAAAACTATTGCAGTTCTTGGATCAGGACTCGACCATATTTATCCTAAGAAGAATAAAGACCTTTTCCAAGAAATTATAAATGGTAACGGTGCAGTGATCAGCGAATATTATCCGAGCGAAGAACCTGAACCCTGGAAATTTCCTGTAAGAAATAGAATAGTTAGTGCCTTATCCAAGGGAACTTTAATCGCAGAAGCAGGTCTAAAAAGTGGAGCACTAATTACGGCAAATTTGTGTCTCGAGCAGAATAGAGAATTAATGTGCATTCCAGGGTTAATAACAAATCCTAATACAGAAGGTATACATCAACTTATTAAAAATGGTGCAGGTGTAGTTACAAATGCAAAAGATATTTTTGATTACCTAAACTGGCACTATGATGTAAATACGGAGAATAATCAGAAAAGTTTAAAAATACATCTTCTTGACAATGAGAGAAAAATATACGAAATTTTAAGTTTAGAACCAATTACATTTGATGAGATATTAAATAAATCACAACTAAATACTCAAGAATTAATGATTAATTTAACATCTTTAGAATTAAACGGCCTAATAAAGCAATTACCGGGTCAGAAATATATAAGTGTTTTATCGTAAATGGGTTTGAAATGGCTAAAACTACTAAGAAAAAAGATACAGGAGAAAAAAAATCATCAGGCAAATACCTGGTAATAGTTGAGTCTCCTGCAAAGGCAAAAACTATTAAAAAAATTCTTGGCGACGATTATCAGATTAAAGCATCTGTAGGACATATAAGAGACTTACCGGCAAAAGTTCTCGGAGTAGATGTGAAAAATAACTTTGAACCGGTATATGAAATCATGCCGGGTAAAGATAAAGTAGTCAAAGAATTAAGCGAAGCAGCAAAAGAAGCAGATAATATCTATCTGGCTCCCGACCCTGACAGGGAAGGAGAAGCTATCGCTTGGCATATTCAGTCCATTCTGGATAAGCCTAAAGAATCTATATATAGAATTGAGTTTAACGAAATAACAAAAACAGCCATATTAGATGCTGTGAAAAATCCTCGTGCAATTGATATGAATAAAGTCAATGCGCAGCAGACCAGAAGAATTTTAGATAGACTCGTCGGTTATAAAATTAGCCCTATTCTCTGGCAAAAAGTAGGAAAAGGCTTATCAGCAGGTAGAGTACAAAGTGTTGCTGTTAGGTTAATTTGTGATAGAGAAAAAGAAATAGAAGCTTTTGTTCCAAAGGAATATTGGACAATAGGTGCGGAATTAGCAAAACCTAAATCAACAAATTCTTTTGTTGCAGAATTAACCAAATTTAATGGTGAAAAAATTGAGATAAATAATGAAGAAGAAGCAACAAAAGTTGTTAATACAGTTAATGATGCTGAATTTAAAGTAGCTAAAGTTACAAACAGAGAATCCAAGAGAAATCCACAGGCCCCATTTATCACAAGTACTATCCAAAGAGAAGCAAGTACAAGGCTTGGTTATAGCGTAAAGAAAACTATGCAAATAGCTCAAAAGTTGTATGAAGGCATAGATATGGGTTCAAGTGGTCCTGTAGGTTTAATTACTTATATGAGAACTGACAGTACTCGTATCTCAGATGAAGCCAAAGATTCAGCTAAGGAATATATTGTAGGCCATTATGGTAAAAACTATTATCCTGAAACTCCAAGAGTTTACATTAAAAAAAGCAAAAATACTCAGGATGCTCACGAAGCTATAAGACCTACTTACATAGATAAATCTCCTGAATCCATAAAACAATACCTCTCATCTGAACAGTATAGGCTTTACAAACTTATCTGGGAAAGATTTGTGGCAAGCCAGATGGAAAGCGCCTCTGTTAAAACCATTAGTGCTGAAATTGAAGCTGAAAATTATACTTTCAGAGCCAGCAGCAGCAAGATCGTTTTTGATGGATTCTTAATTGTTTATGATGACAGAGAAGAAGATGAAAAATCTAAAGCCATACCCGAATTAACAAAAGGAGATGTGCTTAAACTTAAGAAAATTGATCCAAAACAACATTTTACTCAACCACCACCAAGGTTTTCAGAAGCAACTCTAGTAAAAACTCTTGAAGAAGTTGGCGTTGGAAGACCAAGTACATATGCTCCAACCATAGCTACAATACAAGATAGAGGCTATGTAATTAAAGAAGAAAAAACTTTAGCTCCAACTGCTCTTGGCAAAACTGTAAATGAACTGCTTGTTAAACATTTTCCAAATATTGTTGATGCTAGTTTTACGGCAGATATGGAAACAAAGCTTGATGATATAGCAGAAAATGCTGTTGTATGGCAACAAATTATTGGTAATTTCTATGGACCATTCGCAGAAGTTCTAAAAAAAGCCAAGGAAGAGATGGAAAAAGTCTCTATTTTAACTGAACATAATTGCACAAACTGCGGTAAACCTATGGCTCTTAAAAGCAGTAGATGGGGATCTCAATTCCTTGGTTGTAGTGGATACCCGGAATGTAAAACTACAATGCCATTAACTAAAGATCAAAAACCTGTTCCTGAAGATAAACCATCTGACGAAATTTGTGAAAAATGTAGTTCTCCTATGGTAATCAAATATGGCCCATACGGTGAATACCTTGCCTGCACTAATGATTCTTGTAAAACAAGAAAGAAATTAATCAAGAAAACAGGCGTAAATTGCCCACAAGAAAATTGTGCTGGTGAAATTGTTCAGAAAAAATCCAGATATGGCAAGATATTTTATGGATGTAGCAAATACCCGGATTGTACTTTTGCCTTATGGAATGAACCAACAGGTGATAAATGCCCTGAATGTGGTTCAATGCTAGTAACTAAAGTTTCTAAAGCAGGTAATAAAATAGCTTGTTCATCAAAAGAATGTAAGTATCAACAAGCTGTTGAGAATTCTTCTCAATCATGATTAAGCTTGGGATAATAGGGTACCCCCTTGGACATACCTTATCTCCTGTAATGCATAAAGCTGCCCTAGATTATCTTGGAATAGAAGGGGATTATGCTGTCCTTGAGACTCCCCCGGAAGAACTTATTAACAGAATAAAATATCTTAAAGTTCAAGGATTTAGAGGTTTTAATGTAACAATCCCACTTAAAGTGTGGATTGTTCCTCTTTTAAATGAAGTGGATGAATATGCAAATCTAGCAGGAGCAGTTAATACTGTTATCATTTCGGAAAATAAAGATTTATATGGTTATAACACAGATATAGACGGCTTTATTGAATCCATTCCTGAAGATTTAAAAGAAAATTTAAAATCCAAAAAAGCAGCTATTCTAGGAGCCGGTGGTGCAGCAAGAGCTGTAGCTATTGGACTCTCTACGATAGGAATAAATGAGATTACTTTTTACGCAAGAAATCCTGAAAAAGCTAACATAATACAAGATGTAATACTTGAGGGTTTTCCTGAAATAAAAGTAAAAATAAAGGAATTTAACGAGTTTGCTGATTTAAGCTATGCCTCGATAGTTGTAAATACAACTCCAATTGGCATGCAAGGAATAAACGAGGGCATTTCCCCTATTAACAAGAAAACTGTTGAAGGACTTGCCGAAAATACTATTGTTTATGATCTGATTTATAAACCCAGAGAGACAAAATTAATACAATATGCTAAAGAGCATGGTTTATATACATTAGATGGTCTTGAAATGCTAATTTTACAAGGGGCTAAAGCCTTATCATTATGGATAGACCAGGAAGCTCCTGTTGAAGTAATGAGAGAAGCAGTATTAAAGAGCTTGAAAAGTGAATAGCATAGAACATCAACCTAATAAAAAAGCTGTAGGTGTTCTCTCTATAGGACATTTAATTAGCGATGCTTACGGCGGTTTTATACTGCCTATTATGCCGTTAATTGCAATTAAACTGGGATTATCTCTTGCAATTGTAGGACTTTTACATGCCATTTCGAGCCTTGCATCTTCTATTTTGCAGCCTCTTTTTGGCTATGTTTCAGATATGATTAATAGAAGATTTTTTATTATCTGGGGGATAATATTTTCAGCAATATTTATAAGCCTAACAGGTCTTACCACCAATATATGGACACTTGGGACAGTAATTTTTCTAGGCAGCATGGGAGTAGGCTTATTTCACCCTCAAGCAACGTCTTACGCAGGACATTATAGCGGCATAAAGATAAATAAATATATGGGTGCTTTTACTGCTTTTGGAACAATCGGATTTGCACTTGGCCCTTTCCTCTCCTCGATTCTGGTAGAAAATTTTGGTCTACAATCAACAGTTTATGCTATTATTCCTGGAATAATTATCTTATATTGTCTGTATACAATGGTTCCAAAAAGATATATCAAAACAGATCATCATCCCAGAAAAGAAATTAACTTTGCAAAATTATTCAGCTTAAAAAGAATCTTGTTTATTTTACTTTTTATAGCAGTTATAAGATCTATAGTAGTAGCAAGTTTTGATGTATTTATGCCTTTTTTATGGACAAAATATAATATATCAGTAATATTTATAGGAACACTTATTGGATTATTCTCATTTTTAGGAGGAATAGCTTCTTATATTGGTGGAAGATTAAGTGATACTATTGATAGAAGAACAATAATGGTTATATCCCTTATTCCTGCAATTCCTTGTTTATTAGGATCATTACTTTTACTTCAAAATTTACCTATTATATCCTTTATTTTATTCGTTTTGGCAGGTTTTTTAATTATGTCGTCCACATCTGTTAATCTCGTAATAGGACAAACAGCAATCCCTGAAAACGCTGGCCTGGTTTCAGGAATTATAGGGGGATTTAGCTGGGGTATTGCAGGTTTGCTGCTGTCACCAATTGGTTTTTTAGCAACCAAATATGGAATTGCAACTGTATTAACAGTAATAGCTTTTATTCCCATTCTTGGAGCTGTCTCAACAGCTTATATTCCTAAGGAATATTCTTAATTATCTTATATTAAATGACATTCTTTGAACTTGAGCGTCAGGAATAGCTTCTATATCTTTTGCAAGGCTCTCTATCTCTTCATCTGTACCAATTGTTTCAAGTAAAATAACGCCATCTGTTGAACATTTACCATCAGAAACGGTGTGAAGACCTATTCTGGTTTTAATATTACAACCATGTTTTGAGATTATTTCCTGAAAGCAAGGAGATGTTACTGTTCTATTGGCAAGTAAGACCCCTAATATAGTTACTTTTTCCATAATTTTTTCCTCTTATTAATTCACATAAATATTATAATTAATTAGAAATTTTAACAACAGAAAAGGGAACTATTTAAAATTCCCTTTTCTTATTAAAAATGCTTAGACTTTAGTAACCCATATTATACGGCCTTAGTCCAGGCACCATAGGTACATTATAAGGATTTGCCTGAGACATTTCTGGTTGTTTTGACCCTTTTATACCTTTATATGCGACAAATAAACCTATTGCTGCACCTGCCACCTTTAGTGCTGTTGGTCCTTTGGCAAACCAACCTGCCACTTTGCCCAATATACCCGACTTGGTAGCTGCTTTAGTAAAGCCTTCTTTCATAATACTATTACCAGCACTTGCTGCGGATTTTAAACCTGAGAAAGCACCACCACCAGAGTGCACTCCTGCATCATAAGCTGATTTAATTAGACCAGCATTTGCTTTTCCTGCAGACATTAGATTTGATAATCTTATACCTCCTAACGATTTGGCAGCTTTAAGATGTGTAGACATATCACTGCCAACTAAACCTAATGCAGCTCTAGTATTATGTTCCTTGAGTCCTGATTTGATAATATCTGTATAAAGCTTACCCGTACCTGATTTTGCAAATTTATATAAACCGTAAGTGCCACCAGCAAGCAACAATGGTGATACTATAGACCCTTTTTGCTGATTAACTGTTGATTGAGCAGCTTGTTGTTGATACCCTGACATAGGACCATATCCCATTCCAATTCCATACATTATTTCACTTCCTCCCTATAAATTTTTCGTTAAATTAATACAGATCCTTCCATTTTTATAAAAACAAAAAGAAAATGATAATTGCTATTTTAACAAGAAACATTAAAAATTGTTAAGCGTCTAAAAAATAGGAAAAGAAAGAAAATACTCTTGAACATAAGATAAAGTTCATGTTAGACTAAAAAAGTAAATATGGAGAGGTGGCCGAGTCGGTCGAAGGCGGCTTCCTGCTAAGAAGTTGTGTGGTCAAAAGCTGCACCGTGGGTTCGAATCCCACCCTCTCCGTTTTTTTATACCCAATTAAGAAGCGAAGAAAATTCGCTTTTAGTGTTTAAAATCAGATAAATGCGCCTGTAGCTCAGCTGGATAGAGTGTTTGGCTACGAACCAAAAGGTCGGGGGTTCGAATCCCTCCAGGCGTAAATATAAATTTAATTTGTATATTTCATAGAAGCTCGACATACCGTTGAGCTTTATTTATTATGTATGTATATGATTTTTGTGTATTTCGGTGCGCATTGCGCACCCTACGGACTACGGACTAAACATTAAATTTAACTAGGATAAAAACATATGGGGAAAAGAAATAAGGAGTAAGATATGACAGATGAAAAAGATAGCAACTTTACACCTATTAGAGAATTAATAGGCACCGCATACGAGCAAATAGAAAGTCAGTATAATAATTGCGAACATACAAAAGGACTTTCAAGTGGTTTTTATGATTTAGATAATATACTATCAGGTTTTCTTCCTTCTGATTTAATAGTTGTAGCTTCTAGACCTTCTATGGGAAAAACTTCATTTTGTTATAACATAGCGCTTGAATCAGCTTTGAAAAATAAGAAAAATGTTCTTTTATTTAGTACAGAGTCTTCAAATGAACAAGTAGTTAGCCGATTACTGTGCATAGAAGCTGAAGTTGATACAATGAGACTTAAAACTGTTCATATGCAGCGTGAAGATTGGGAACGATTGACAAAAGCAATGGAATCATTCGCAGAATCTAATTTGTGTATAAATACATCTGCCCGATTAAGTGTATTAGAGGTTGAAAATGAGTGTAAAAAAATGATCGAAGAACATGGCTCATTAGACCTTGTGATTATTGATTATCTTCAATTAATGGATGTGGAGCAGGGAGCTGATAGAATTTGGGGAATGACTGAAATAGCAAGGAAATTGAAAATATTAGCTAGAGAGCTAAACATACCTATTGTTGTTTCTTCGCAAATTTCTAGAGCAGTAGAAACCAGGACAAATAAAAGACCTACTCTAATAGACTTGAGTGAAAGTGGTGCTATTGAACAAGTTGCAGATATAATTGTTTTTATTTATAGAAAAGAATATTATGAACCCGATAATTTTAACATAAAAGGTTTGGCAGAACTGATAATAGCCAAACACAGAAGTGGACCTACTGATACTATAGAACTTTTATTTCGAAACAATATTACCAAATTTAAAAATAAGACAATTTCCTCAGTATTTTAGTTTGCATCTTATTATCAATCTCGTACAATGTTTTTAGTGTAAAAGACTAGAAGACTTGTACGGTGAATAAAAAGGCTAAAATTAATATCATTGATTCAATAGCGAACGAT
>MFRQ01000071.1 GCA_001784615.1 Candidatus Melainabacteria bacterium RIFOXYA2_FULL_32_9 | reverse complement strand
GAAATTTTTTGTTTGTTACTTAGTTAAGGACTTTAATAGTGTGACTGAGTCACCTACAAAAATACCTATTAGAATGAGCTTGTAATTTCAAAAACTCGTCGTTTTAGAAATTGTAAGCTCCCGCTTCGCTCATCAAAATCCATAAGTATTTTTTACGCTGTCCTTAGTGGTAAAAAATATTTACCCGGCTCCGATTAGTTCCAAGCCTTCATCTATTTTTTGATTCATTATTTTATTTAATAGTGGATAGTTAGTGATTTCATCTTTTGCAACAAAAGCAAAGGCTGTTTCTCTTGCTAATTCAAGTATTTCTGCATCTTTGACCAAATCTGCAAGAATTAGATCCGGTAGCCCACTCTGTCTAGTGCCTATAAATTCACCAGGTCCTCTTATTTGTAAATCCTTTTCTGCAATAACGAATCCGTTATTAGTTTGTACCATGACCTCGAGTCGTTCCCTGGTTTCTTGGGAATTAGTATCCCCGACTAATACACAATAAGATTGTTCCTGACTTCTTCCTACACGACCCCTTAGCTGGTGCAGTTGTGATAGTCCAAATCTTTCTGCATTTTCAATTATCATAACTGTAGCATTTGGAACATCTACTCCAACTTCTATAACAGTAGTGCTGACCAGGATATGATATTTTCCTGCTCTAAATTCTTCCATTACCTTATCTTTCTCAGTAGGTGGGAGTTTTCCGTGTACTAAGCCAATATTTAAATCAGGAAATACAGTTTTTTGCAGTTTTTCTGCTTCTTTTGTTGCTGCTTTTGCCGATAAGGTTTCCGACTCTTCAATAAGTGGGAAGACAATATATGCCTGATGCCCTTTTTCTATTTCTTTTCTTATAAGAGTATGAGCTTTTTTTCTGTCTTTTGGGCTAATTAAAGCTGTCTTTATAGGTTTTCTACCTGGCGGTAATTCATTAATAATAGTTATATCAAAATCTCCATGCATAGTTAGGGCTAAAGTTCTTGGAATAGGAGTAGCAGTCATGGTAAGCATTTCAGGATTGGTGCCTTTGTTTTTAAGTTCTGATCTTTGTCTTACTCCAAATCTATGTTGTTCATCTATGACTACCAGGCCTAAGTTATTAAACTCTATATTTTCCTGTATAAGGGCATGTGTTCCCACTGCAACGTTGATTTGCCCGTTTTTAAGGTTCTGATGAAGTTCTCTTCTGATTTTAACCCCATGTTTACCGACAAATAAGCCTACACTTATGCCAAGAGGTGTTAACCATTCTGTGAAGTTCTTATAATGCTGTTCGGCAAGAATTTCTGTAGGAGCCATTATTGCTCCCTGATAATTATTTTCTACAGCAGCAAGTAATGACATTCCTGCTACTACAGTTTTACCGCTACCTACATCACCTTGCAATAACCTTTGCATTGGTTCAGGGTTACTTAGGTCAGTTACTATCTCATTAAAAGCTTCTTTTTGCGCATTAGTTAACTCAAAAGGCAGTGATTTTATAAATTTATCAACTAAACCATCTTTCTTGATATTAAGCATAAGTCCATTAGTGCTTGATTTATACTGTTTTCTCATTAAGGCCAGACGTAATTGGATAAGGAATAATTCATCAAAAATTAATCTTCGTTTAGCTCTTTCTAATGATTCACTTGAATCAGGGAAGTGAATCTGTTTTATAGCTGTGACTTTATCAGTTAAGCCTAATTTTTCTATAATATATTCAGGTAAAAAATCGTTTATTGTATTTGAATAAACTTCAATTGCATTATAAATAGCTCTTCTTAAGGTCTTGATATTCAGATTTTCAGTGAGGGCATATACAGGTACGATTCTGCCTACGTGAAGAGAATCTTTTTCTTCAAAATCTCCGCTTAATATCTCAGATTGGGCTTTGTCAATAACGAGTCTTCCTGTATAGCTGTCAAGTTTTGCGGTTCCTGATAGGATTATATTTGCTCCCTGGGGGTATTGAGATTTATATCTTTCCAGCATAAATTTATTTGCTTTACCATAGAACCAGCTAGCAGAGATTATGCCAGTATCATCAGTTACTTGAATGCTTATAATCGTTAAGTTTGAGCGTTTTTTGCTGGTAAAGACATTGGTAGATTTTATAGTACCAAAAATAGTCACTTCCTGACCTATTTTAAGATCTTTTATAGGGGTCCTCTCTGCATAATCAAGATGTTTCCTGGGATAATAATGCAGGAGATCTTGAGCAGTAAATATTCCAAGCTTATTGAGCAGGAATCCAACTTTAGGGCCTACTCCTTTAACATACATTACATCAACATCTTCAGGATTTTTATCAGATACTGTTTTTATTTTTTTAGCGGTTTCAGTGGCTTTTTCTTCACAGAACGGATTTTGTAAGTGTTTAATTAGCTGTTTGATAGATTTCATTCTGGTTGATAAATCAGCTACAGCATATCTTTCAAAAACATTATACAAATATTCCCATTTTGGATTATTGGGATCTATTTTAGCAATTTGCCTTAATTCATTATAAATAAATTTCGAAAAAGCGCATTTTTTTCCGACTATATCAATATAATGATGCTTAATTTCAACTTCTATAGCTTTTTTAATAAGATCAAGATTTTCTATTTTTTTAACTTCAGTCATACATAAATTTTCTAAGTTATTGTTGTTTGAATTCAGGAAAGATATACAACAATATTATAAAATGAATTGACAAGAAAGACTCGTGTTTAAATTAATGGTAGATATTTTAGCTTTGTGTTTGTGGTTTATCTAATTCTATGCCTTGATTTGAGTTAGGTTCATTATCCTCATCTTCAAATTCAAAGTTCTCAAATTCTTCTGGAGGTGGTGTATGTTTACCTTTTATGTAGAATATACCACCAATAAGACTTGAAAATAATACAATTCCAAACCAGTAAATACCAAATGCAAGTGCAGTTGATGATTTAATTCCTATGAGTGATAGAAAATATATGTAAGTTCCCTCGCGAGGGCCTATTCCATTAAATGCTATAGGGATGAAGCCGGCCATTGCAGCCATTGGATATAGTATGAAATAATATGCCAGCGGGATATTTATCCCCATGGCTTGTCCGATAGTCACATGGATTGCGATAATTAATAAATGGAATAAGACAGACCAGTATAATGCTTTTACAAATATTCTTGGATTGGCCCAATAAACTTTTATATCTCTTAATAGAGTTCTTACCCATTTCTTTTTCTTCATATAAGGCAGAAATAAATATGGAAAAGTCGGAGTAATAATTATTGTTAACAACGACATAAAGCCCATAAAAGCTTTAGCTTCAAAAGGAACAGGATCACCAATTGGTGAAAATAGGGCTATTGTAGCCATCCATACGATAACTATGACTCCGGTATATCTTTCTGCAAGTACAGAGTATACAGCAGGAGCTTTTCTGGAATCTCCTTTTGCCAGATAATAGCATTTAGTTATATCACCGCCTACTGTGGTTGGCAGGAATAAATTGAAAAACATGCCGATAAAATAATAATCAAAGTATTCTTTTAATTTATTTTGAAATCCTGCAATTTGAGCAAGTAATTTCCATTTGTATGCGCTAAGTAATTGTCCTAATATATATAGAAATACGCCTAATATCAGGATTTTATGGTCTGTTTCTATTAATGATTCCACTATTTCAACAACATTAGAATTACGAAGAAGAAAATATATAAATATTATACTAATTGCAATTCTTAAAAATAACTTTAGAATCCGTCTTTTATTCACTAGTTATAAACCTCTTTAACTTTGTATATAGCTTTGTTTTGTGACTCATAATATGTTCTGATTTGTATTTCAGCAATTATGCCTGTACTTATTAGTTGAAATCCAGTTAGAATTAATAGTACACCAAGTAATAAAAGTGGTCTATTACCAATATTAGTTGAATAGATTATTTTATCAAATGCTAAATGTAAACAGATAGCTAGACCGGTAATGAATGAAAAAAGGCCTATTCTTCCAAATATATGAAGAGGTCTTGTCATAAATTTTTTAAGGAATACAACTGTTAAAAGATCCAGAATAACTTTAAATGTTCTAAAGATATTATATTTGCTTTTGCCGGATTTTCTTGCATGGTGCAAAACGGGGATTTCTGAGATACTAGCGCCCTCTATACTGGCAAGAGCAGGTATAAATCTATGTAATTCGCCATAGAGAGATAATTCTTTGGCTATTTCTGCTCGATAAGCTTTTAATGAACATCCATAATCATGTAAATATGTTCCTGTCATTTTGCTGATTAACATATTAGCTAGCATAGATGGGATTTTTCTTGTAATAAAATCATCCTGCCTGTTTTTTCTCCATCCGCTAACTACGTCATATCCTTCTTCAAACTTGGCAATAATTCTTGGAATATCAGCAGGATCATTTTGAAGATCTCCATCCAGTGTAATTATTATGCCTCCTGAAGCATAATCAAAGCCTGCTGCCATAGCTGCTGTCTGGCCAAAATTTCTTCTAAACCTTACTGCTTTTATAGTAGAAATCTCTTCAGATAAAGTTTTTAGTATTAAATGACTGCCATCAGTTGATCCATCATCGATAAAAATGATCTCAAACTTTCTATTAAGATTCTCTAAAACCTTTAATAATGATTCAGCAAGGACTCTTATGCTCTCAGCTTCATTAAAAACAGGTATTACAATAGATAAATCTACTTTTTCTGTTGTAATATTCATATAATTTTGAATCTGGGCTTGAGCCATTTCGTAACCTCTTTTATGGAGATGTAATGTTAATATTTGAAATTAAACTGTATCTTGCCCCTTTTCTTACAAGGTAAAATTTAGTGTTAGCTTGAATTTCATTTAAATCTTTATTTCTTGCTGCTATTAAAATTGGATTTTGGTTATTTAAAATCTCAGTAAGTTTGTCTATACTTGGTATGTCAATTATTTTATGTCGTGAGTAAAATACAATACTTGGTTTTGTTAAGTTATAAGTAACAAGCTTATTATTAAATAAAGGCAGACTTTTTGAAAGTGTTATGTAATTAATCAGGTCTTTTTGTCCTGAATTATAAACAATGTGTACAATATTGTTTATTGCGACCGAAGTTATAACTGACATCAGGATTATAGTTGTTATAAAAGCCTTAATTTTATGATTTTTCTTTAGATAAAACAGCATAAAAATAGGAATAACCATAAATATTATTATAAAAATTGGATTAAAATGAGCAACATGTAACTTTTCATCTCTGGGTAAAAGCAAATTTAATCCAAATGTTGCTATAAGTCCCATGATGAAGCAAACTGCAGTAAAAACTTTAGCTGATAAATTGATCATTTTCGTATTTTTATTATTTTGAATAAAATCATTCCACATGTTTCCTGTTAATAATGACATAGCAGGAAATAGGGGAAGTATGTATGTTATTAATTTGGCTTTTGAGACACTAAATAGTGCAAGCATAGATATAAACCACATAATACTCAATGTAATGATTTTTGACTTATTATCAGCCTCTTTGAGCAAGGCAAAGTTGAGTTTTTTAAATTCTACTTTAGAGTTAACAATATGTTTACATAAATTGAGAATTTCTTTTATGGCTATGGGAATAAAGTAAATAGCCCAGGGGAAAAACCCTATAAAAATGACTGCAAAATAGAAATAAAACGGTTGTTGATGTTGAATGAAATCTCCTGAAAATCTGGAGATATTATGTTTAATAAAGAAATAATCAGTAAAAGCTCTACCATGCTCTGCAATAATTGCGTAATACCAAGGAATTACAGCTAACGCAAATATTATAAAACCAGGTATTGTAAATTTAGGATTTAAGCTTTCTTTTAATTTCCCTGTAAGAATTAAATATGGAATAAGCACTATACCTGTTAATATGATTCCTAAAGGGCCTTTAGTCAATACTGCTATTCCACAGAACAGATAAGCAAGCCACCACCAACATTTTTTAAATGAGCTTTTAGAAAATGTTGCTAATATTGCAGAATATATAGTTGCAGATACAAAAAAGATGAGTGTCATATCTGTAATTGACATCCTGGCCATTGCAATAAATTCAAGACTTGTAGCTAATATTAATGAGCTGATTAGTCCAAATGATCTTGAAACAGTTGTTCTTCCAAAATAATATGTAAATAAAACCAGAGCCGTTGCTAATAATGCTGATGGAAATCTTGCTGCAAATTCTGAAATACCAAAAAATAAGAAAGAAATCATGACTAACCAGTAAAAGAAAATTGGTTTATCAAACCTTAATTCATAGTTAAAGTAAGGTGTAATCCAGTTTGAATTTGCCAGCATTTCTCTTGCAGCTTCAGCATATCTTGGTTCATCAACATCAATAAGTTTGTAGCTGCCAAGCTTAAAGAAGAAGAAAAAGGAGCATACTAATAATAGTAATAATATTATGGATGATTCTTTTTTGAATATTTTCATATATAACCTTGATTATTAATAAATTTAGACTGTTCTATAGGTTTTAATAAGCCTATAGAACAGTCTAATTAAAAGGAATTGAAATTTAAAGAAATTAAGCTAAATTTTTTACCAAATCTTCATTAGGGTTTACAATTAAAGTCTTTTCATTTGAATAAGTTACATACCCTGGCTTTGAATGTGGAGGTTTTTTGAGGAATTTTCTTTTTACATAAATTACAGGGACATTTGATGAGTTTTTTGCCTGACTGAAGTATGCAGCAATATTTGCAGCTTCTTCAATGGTTGTTATAGGTATTTCAATATTTTCCTGCGGAACTTTAATAAGTACATGAGAACCTGGAATATTTTGTGTATGAAGCCACATATCATTTGGAGAGGCAACTTTTGATAATATATACTCATTTTGCCTGTTATTTTTGCCTACATAAATTTTATAACCAGCTGTTGATGTATATTCAGTTAAGCTAAACCCTTCTTTTTTAACTTTTTCTTGGGGTCCTCCCTGCTTTTTTAATGCTTTAAGAATATTCTGGCCTATTAGTTCATCTTTAATTTGCTTTAATTCTAAGATTGTATCTGATTGATTTATAGAAACTTCAATAGTTTCAAGATAATTTAACTCATCTTGGACCTGGATAAGTAAGTTCCTGCTTATTCTAGAGGCTGTTTTTGCTTTATTATAAAGTTTATAATATCTTTGAGCGTTAGCATTAGATGATTTGGCTGGATCAAGCTGAATGACTACAGGTTGGTCATCTTCATAAAAGCTAATGAGTTCTACTGAATCTTGTCCAGGATAAATTTTGTGCAGGTTTGCCATTATGATATCAGCATATTGTCTGTATTTTTCTGCTTTTTCTTCTGATTCAAGATTTTTTTTATGTTGGGATAATTTTGCTTTTTCTTTTTTTATTTCTTTTTTTATGATTGTTAAAAGTTCTGATTTTAATCTGGTAAAGGCATCACGATAATATTGATAACCAAAATACAAGTCGACCATTGAATTTACGGAATTAATTTTCTGCCATTCTATATCAGAATTTATGCTTATTAATGAAAATAGTTTTTTATCTTTACTTATAGATGGATTCAGGTTTTCCAGTTTTAGTGTTTTTACGGCTAAATGATATAAATTACTGATTTTTTCTCTAGAAATAGCTATTATTTTATCTTTTTCAATATCAATTTCTGTAGCTTTACATAATTCTGTAGCTAAGGCGAGGCTGATATAATTAAAGTTTTCATTTAGCCAAACATTTATTGTCGAAGGTATAGCCATAGTATGAGTGTAAAACTCTGCTTCAGATATTTTCAATAAATCCATTTTTTTAGGTTTTGGAGGATAAATATATGGCAAACCTCCTGCTACTTCTCTTTCTCTGCTTTTTTCAGGGCCAATATGGTGAGCGCTGCCAAGAATTACATTTGTTTCATAATTATATAGAATAATATTACTATGTTTACCCATAAGTTCGCAGGCTAAAACAAGCGGAGCTTTTTCTCCTAATTCGTTATAACTGTCAAAGTATAATTCCAGAATTCTTTCATATTTTGGCTGTTTAACAGCTTTAATTTTAGCTCCTTCCATATGTTTTCTTAGCAGCATACAAAACATTGGCGGCTTTTGTGGAATTTCAATACTTCTATACGCTTCTCCCTCTTTAGTTAGAAGAGCTAAATGAGGGTATTTGGGGTTAATGCATATATAAAGCTTATAATTTTTTCCTTGCGAACGGATTCCAAGAAGTATCTCATTTCTTGAAGGCTGCTGAACTTTTTGAACTCGACCTGAGGCTAAAATAGGCTCGAGTTCATTTAATAATACTTTTAATGTTAGTGAATCAAAATTTATCATCGTTTTAAATCTGTTTAAATTAACTCCCCAATACATTTTGTCAGATTATATTGAATAATATCAAGTTATTGGGATTTATCCATAACTTTAACTCGTGTGCTGCATTTGGGATATGAGCCTAAAAACCTATATAAATTGACAAAAGGTGCTATTTTTCCAATGGTTTTTTGTACGTTATCGTCTTCGATATGACCATCAAAATCTATAAAGAAAGTGTATTCTCCAAAAATCTTTTTTGATGGTCTTGATTCTATATAAGATAAATTCAGGTTATTTTCTTTAAATGCAAGAAGCACGTTTACCAGAGACCCCGGTTGATTACATAATGATACAGCTATCGAGGTTTTATCATTTCCGGTTGGTTTTGGTAAGTAAGAACTGAGACATACAAATCTTGTTAAGTTATCTTTCTCATCGTTAATATCTCTTGCCAGGATATTTAGTTCGTATACTTCAGCGGCTTTATATGATCCTATGGCTGCATAATTCTCAGGTAAATCTGACAGCTGTTTTACAGCTTCTGAAGTGCTTGGGGCTGATAATAGTTCAATATTATCAAAGTTTTTTGAGATAAAATTCTGGCATTGAGCAAGTCCTTGCGTGTAAGAAATAATTTTATCTATATTTGATAGATTATTTGATTTACTTATAAGACAGTGAGATATTGGAATAATTATTTCCTGAGTGATTGTTACTCTTGATGTGGTTTTAATTAAGGTGTCAACAGTTTCTCTGACAACCCCTTCTATAGAATTTTCTATTGGAATAACCCCAATAAACTCGTTATGCTTATCAACAGTCTCAATAACTTTTATAATAGAAGATTGCGCCATAGGTTTAAAATTATCGTATCCAAGTATTTTAGCTGCTTTTTCTGCGGCTATTTCAGAATACGAACCTTCTGGCCCAAGATACGTAATGGTTTTTCCGATCATTATTTTTTCCTCAAATATTAGAAATTTTTTAATTAAGTGTAATTTAATTATATCTTTGAAATACGGAAATAAACCTATATTTTAAAATTATTTATCCATATAATATAGCAATTTTTTTTATTGAGAGGATTTATTAGTATTGAATAATATTATATTAAAAGGGACATAAAATGAATAATATAAGTGCTAATCCTGTTGCTTCTCGTTATTCAGCAGTTATGCCGAAAAATCTTAATAGTAAGGAAAGCCCACAGACTAAACTTGATGATACCAAATATGACAACTCACAGGTTCGGGATAATTATGGTCGTTATATTGCCTTTAAAGCTAATTTAAAACCTGTTCAGAATAACAATAATGACCCAACTCCTGTTAAATTAAACAAATTAAGAGATGAAATGAAGAAGGAAAATATAGATGTCTTGCTTGAGATGTCTACAGACAAGTATTTAAATGAAAATGTAGATAAAAATCAGAGTCAACGTGTATATATAAGTGATTTTACCGG
>MFRQ01000070.1:9768-10738 GCA_001784615.1 Candidatus Melainabacteria bacterium RIFOXYA2_FULL_32_9 | reverse complement strand
TTACCCATCATAATTTCTGGGACAATGTACTAGCTTTGGCTTTTACCATAATATACAATAGCAATTCTTAAAATGGTTATTGCTTGGCCATTTTCAAGATTAATATGAAAAGCACTGTCATCAAACCAGATAATTTGCCCTTTGAAAACCTTGTCATTAACGGTATGAAAATCAACCCAGATTTTATCTTTAATAAACTGTTTAATTTCAGAAAGACTTGGCCCCTTTAAATCATTCATAATTAATTCCTTAAGATTTGATTTTTTTCTTTAAATTTTTAATAGTCTTTTTGGTTTTCTTCAAATTCTCAGGTTTAGGCTCTAATTTAAGATATTTTTCATAATTTTCAACCGCTTCTTTATTTTTTCCTAATTCCTGATAGGCTAAAGCCAGATGTAAATATATTTCATTTATATTTGAATCAACTTCGATTGCTTTTTTGTAATATTCTACAGCTTTTTCAAAATCTTTTAAACCATAATAAACGAATCCTATGCTATCCAAAGCTGGTGCACTTTCAGGATTTAATTCGACTGCTTTTTTACAATTAACTAATGCTTCATCATATTTTCCAATATTGGCCTGTCCATAGCAAAGATTATTATAAGCTTCCTGAAAATCAGGTTTTAATTCTGTTGCCCTCTTATTATAACTTATTGCTTTATCATACCTGTTCTCTTTGGAGAAAATAATACCAATATCATACTGAATAATTGGATTAGTAGGCATCAATTCAGAAGCTTTAATTAAATATTGCAGAGATTCTTCAGTCTTCCCAAGTTTATCCAGCACCAGACCCAAATAATAATTAATATGCTTACTCTCAGGATTAATTTTAAGAGCCTCTTTATATTGTCTTTCAGCGTCTTTATAATTCTTTGTTGCCTCAAATATTATTCCCAGGCCAGATAAAGCAGTAATATTCTCAGGATCATATTCTAAAAGATTAATAAGATGCTCCTGTGATTTT
>MFRQ01000070.1:0-9743 GCA_001784615.1 Candidatus Melainabacteria bacterium RIFOXYA2_FULL_32_9 | reverse complement strand
ATGCAAATGAAATTCCCTGGCCAAGAAAGATGATAAAAGCCAAAAGCACTCCGATACTTGTTTTTAAGTGCTTTCTACATAAATTTATTATTTTTAATATTATTTTTTTCATTATAAAGTTTGCTAGCTCTAGTAAAATATAATTAATAAAATTTATTTAGAAATTAAGACAAATTTTGAGGTTGGTACTTATTATATTAGATTTTAGGTTTAAATGATAGTCTATTTAATTTTTCTGAGTCTGAGCCTGATATGGTTGCTTATTTTATTCATAGGACCATATTTATATACTCTTGGAAATGGTTTTGAGTTTGTTAGAGAAGTCTATTATCAAGTATTTCACATAATCTGTCATCAAAAACCTGAAAGATCTTACCTTATCTGGGGATATCAAATGCCTGTGTGTGTAAGATGTTTTGGAATTTATCTTGGAATATTCTTAGGAGCCATTATTTATCCATTTTTTAAGAAATTTAGCAATACTGATATTCCTAAATTCAAATATTTATGGTTTTTTCTAACACCATTAATCGTTGATGGACTTTGCCAGACATTAAGTTTATATGATAGTCCTCATTATATGAGACTATTTACAGGCATTCTAGCCTCTGGAGGGCTGGCTTTCTACTTTTTACCGTTAATTAACCAAATCTACAATAAACTTAAAAACCCATAAGCCAATTATAAGTAAGAAATAAGTAGTAAATATTTTAGAGAATCATAATAAATGAACTGTTTTGTCGGCTTGTTCGGCATCTTATCAATTATGTGGTCAAAAAATTACTCAATCATATCAACTCTTCTTTGATGCCTACCGCCCTCAAACTCGGTTTCAAGCCAGACTTTAACGATATCACATGCCACATCTGGACCAACAACACGACCACCTAAAGTTAAGATGTTCGCATTATTATGAGCCCTACTCATTCTTGCACAGTATGTATCGTGGCAAGTGACAGCCCTAACTCCTTTTATCTTATTCGCAGCAATTGCAACACCAAGACCTGAGCCACAAATTAAAATTCCTTTTTGATAAGCATTATTGGCCACAGAACTTGCCACTTCCCTGGCAATTACTGGATAATCAATAGATTCATTGTTATATACACCAAAATCTTTAAACTTATAACCATTTTTTTCAAGGAATGAGATTATTACTTGTTTTAATTCAAATCCACCGTGATCTGATCCTATAGCTATCTCAAAATTTTCCATTTATAACCCCTCAATTAAAATCTAAATCAATTATAACAGTTATCTAATAAGTTAAACATCAATAGCAATTGCTCCTTGCCTTAATATTTTTATATTCCCTGATAAATCTACTAATACAACCGTTGATTCTATACCTTTAGCTGAATAACCATAATCATCCAAAATATAATCCACTTTATCCCCAATGCTTCTTTCTGCTTCTGATTTTGATAACGCGGCTGGTTCTCTAGATAAATTAGCGCTTGTGGTCGCTAATACATGGTTCTCAACGGCATTATCAAGAAGAGACAGAAATGGAGGACAATCTGGAATCCTTATCCCAATGGTATCACCACCTGAAGTTAAATAGAAAGGTGTATTTTCACTTTTTTTGAGCACCAAAGTTACCGCTCCCGGCAAATATTTACCAATTATTTTCCATGCGATCTCTGGTATTTCAGCAACATATGGAACTAAATGTTCGATTTTACTTCCTAATAATATGAGCGGCTTATTTTCAGAGCGTCCTTTAATTGAATAAATTCTGTCAACTGCTAATTCATTATCAATAAGACAACCAATACCCCAAACTGTATCTGTAGGAAACGCTATAACTCCATCCTTCTTTTCCAAAGAATTATGGATTTTTATAATTTCTTTATGTGAAAGTTGAAAATTATACATAATTTGTAATATTATGACAAAATGTTGACATGTAATAATTATATTTGTAATATACTCTGAACATGGGATTAACTCAAAGGACTAATACCAATTAAAGTAAAAAATCTTATTGAAAATTGGTACAAAAATAAACAATTGGCAGGTTAGCAAATTAGTCTAAAGAAACAATTTTCCATGGGGCGTTGGCGCAGTTGGTAGCGCGCTTCAATGGCATTGAAGAGGCCACGAGTTCGAATCTCGTACGCTCCAATTTAGCAGCTCTCTCGCTGAAAAAATTTAATTCCATTCTTAACGGATTCTTAGTGTTTTATGCAAAATATTTTACTAACAGTTGACAGTAAGACTCTGTTGTTTTATAGATTTAATGAGAGTGCTTTTGTTTAAATTAACTTTATTACATGAATTTCCAAAACAAAAACAACAAAACGCATACATAAGGAGGAAAAGTGCCAACAATTAATCAGTTAGTTCGTAAGGAACGCGAAAGAATCACAGAAAAGACAAAGTCTCCAGCTTTGACCAATTGCCCTCAAAGACGTGGAGTATGCACAAGAGTTTATACAACTACACCTAAAAAACCAAACTCAGCCCTTAGAAAAGTAGCCAGGGTAAGGTTAACAAATGGTTTTGAGGTTACATCATATATTCCAGGAATCGGACACAACCTGCAAGAACACTCAGTTGTTCTGATTCGTGGAGGAAGAGTTAAAGATTTACCAGGTGTGAGATATCACATCATCCGTGGTACCCTTGATGCTGCTGGCGTTAAAGGCAGAGCTCAAAGCAGAAGCAAGTATGGCGCAAAGAAAGAGAAAAAATAATTAAGAGGATAAATCAATATGTCACGTAGAAATAAACCACCAAAAAGAGTCCCATTAGCAGACCCGCTTTATAATAGCGTTGATATTGCTAAGTTTATAAATAGATTAATGAGACGCGGCAAAAAAAGTGTTGCAGAAAGAATTTTCTATACAGCACTCGATAGAATTAAAGAAAGAACTCAAGAAGAACCTTTAGAAATATTTAATAAAGCTTTAAAAAATGTTACTCCTCTTATAGAAGTTAAAGCTAGAAGAATCGGTGGATCCACTTATCAAGTTCCTATTGAAGTTAGAACTGATCGTGGTATTGCTCTTGGTTCCACTTGGCTTATTAATGCAGCAAAAACAAGAGGCGGCAAATCTATGACTGAAAAACTCATAGCTGAAATATCAGATGCTGCTAATGGTGTTGGCAGTGCTGTTAAAAAAAGAGAAGATACTCATAAAATGGCTGAAGCCAACAAGGCTTTTGCTCACTACAGATATTAGTTTGCCCAAACAAGCTATAGTTAAACTGATAATTTAAGTATATTTTAATACTAAAATATACTTAGGTTTTATATATGAGTTTTTAATAAGTTTAAAAATAATAAAATACATTAATTTCTCAATATTACATTATCTTAACAAGGATATTACCCTATCAGGTAAACGATTTTACTTTATTTTATGGATAAATTTTTGGCATTCAGTAAATTTTTTATTTTTTCAGTTTTTATTGATTATGAGGTAAGTTTAATTTTTTAGAAGGGATATACATCGTGGCTAGAAAAACACCTTTAGAACAAATTAGAAACATAGGAATTGCAGCTCATATAGATGCAGGTAAGACTACAACAACAGAAAGAATTCTCTTTTACACTGGCTTTACTCACAAAATGGGTGAAGTACATGAAGGAACATCTATCACTGACTTCATGGAGCAGGAAAGAGAACGTGGTATTACAATTACATCAGCTGCGGTAACAAGTTTTTGGAAAAATCACCAGATTAACATTATTGATACTCCTGGACACGTTGACTTCACCGTTGAAGTTGAAAGATCATTACGTGTTTTAGACGGAGTAATAGCTGTATTCTGTGCTGTTGGTGGAGTTCAATCACAGTCTGAGACAGTATGGAGACAGGCAAACAGATACAAAGTACCTATAATGGTATTTGTTAACAAAATGGACAGAACAGGCGCTAATTACTTTAGAGTTATTGATCAAATTAGAACAAGACTCCAAGGAAACGCTCATGCTATCCAAATTCCAATAGGTGCTGAAGATCAACTAAAAGGAATCATTGATCTGATTTCACAAAAAGCATACATTTATGGCAATGATATGGGCACAGACATTCAGGAAGGAAGTATTCCTGAAGATATGGCAGATATGGTTGCTGAATACAGAGAAAAACTCATCGAAGCTATTTCAGAAAACGATGATGAGCTAATGATGAAGTACCTTGAAGGTATAGAAATCTCTGAGGAAGAGCTTAAAGAAGGCTTAAGAAAAGCAACAATATCTAACAAGCTCATTCCTGTAACCTGTGGTTCTGCATTCAAAAACAAAGGCGTTCAGTTATTACTTGATGCAGTAATAGACTACTTACCATCCCCGTTAGATGTACCTCCAATAACCGGAATAATGAAAAATGGGGAAGAAGCAGTAAGACCAAGTGATGATAATGAACCATTTGCAGCTCTGGCATTTAAAATTATGACTGACCCATACGTTGGTAGATTAACATTTATCAGAGCATATAGCGGAACTTTAGCATCAGGAAGTTATGTATTAAACAGCAATACTGGCAAAAGAGAAAGAATTAGCCGTATAGTACAAATGCAAGCTGATACCAGAAATGAAGTAGATGAAATCTGTGCTGGTGATTTAGCAGCGGTTGTAGGTTTAAAAGATACTACAACTGGTGATACATTGTGTAGTGAAGCTAGTCCTATAATTTTAGAATCAATCGAGTTCCCAGAACCGGTTATTTCAGTTGCAATTGAACCAAAAACAAAGGCTGATCAGGATAAATTGTCCGTTGCACTTGGCAAATTGGCTGATGAGGATCCTTCATTTAGGGTTAAAATTGATCCTGAAACAGGTCAAACAATCATTTCCGGTATGGGAGAATTGCACCTTGAGATCATTACCGACAGACTTTTAAGAGAATTTAAGGTCGGTGCTAATGTGGGTAAACCACAAGTTGCTTACAGAGAAGCTATTACCAAAGCTGTAGAAGCAGAAGGTAAATTCGTAAGACAATCTGGTGGACGTGGTCAATACGGACACGTTAAACTCAAGTTAGAACCCCTTGGAAAAGGTACAGGCTTTGAATTCGAAAACAAAATTGTCGGCGGAGTTGTACCAAAAGATTACATCCCTGCTATTCAAAAAGGTGTTGAAGAAGCACTCACAGGCGGTGTTATTGCCGGTTATGAAGTTATAGATATTAAAGTAACTTTATTTGATGGTAGTTATCACGAAGTAGACAGTAGTGAGATGGCTTTTAAAATTGCTGGAAGTATGGCAGTCAAAGATGGTGTTAAAAAAGCTGGACCAAATATACTTGAGCCAATGATGAAAGTCGAAATTGAAGTACCTGAAGACTATTTAGGTGACGTTATCGGTGATTTATCAGGCAGAAGAGGCCGTGTTGAAGGTATGGAAGCAATTGAAGGCACCGGATTACAAAAAATCAATGCGCTGGTTCCTCTTGCTGAAATGTTCGGTTATGCTACAGACATACGTAGCAAAACTCAGGGACGTGGCACATTCAGTATGGAATTCTCCAAATATGAACCTGTACCTAATAACATAGCCGAAGGAATTATCGGTAAATGCAGCGTATAATTCAATAACAATTTCATAATTTAAAAGCCTCCCTAAAGGGAGGCTTTTCGTCATTTAAGAAAAAATCTGAAAAAATCTTATACAAGAGAAGCAATTTAAAATGGTTTCCTGTTTTATTATATATAGGGCAGTTTTATTTTAACATTTATTTTTAGAAGATTTTTATTAGAATTAGATTGGGAGGAAGAAATTATGTCAGATTTAACAGTAAAACCAACTCAACGTAACTCACAATATTTTAGGGCAAATAATGAAAAGGATCTAGATAGAGAATGGGAGATCTTGTATAATCAATCAAAAGGTCCCGATTTAATTTATGAAAATATAAGTAAATGCTATAAAGCTACTGACGATGTATTTGAAACAAAATGTAATCAAATAGAAGCAAGAATGAAGGCTAATCAATTAGAAGAACGGTATAGGCTAGAAAAAGAACAAGAAATAATTTCTGAAAGATTAAAGATTTATAAAACACTTAATGAAAATATGAAAAAAATGTTTAAATCAATTCAATAAAGACTAAAAACAAATAAGAAGGTAATTTACCTTCTTATTTGTTTTATAAATCTCTATTTGTAATGGGACAAGTCTTTAAGGTGGTTAATACTCTTACGTTATCTCCCCAGACACAAACTTCTGAATTATTTCTGTAGTAATCACATTCCTTACAGTTTAATTCCAGTGACTCCACTCTTTCTTTCTTCTTGCTTTTAACATATTCCTGCAAGGTCGGAATGTAGGTTACTTTTCTTTTCATGACATATCCCTCTAGAAAAACGAGTAACCATGAAATAAGTGCCACGTAATTTTCCGATAAAACACAGTAACACGCAGCACTCTAATTATTTTGCGCATATAATTAAGACAATTATACTTCTACAAATTAATTTTGACAATAGTTGTCTAAATAAATTAATCGCTGTTAACAGCAATATTTAATCTTTTTTGATGTCCTGATTCTGCCTCAAATAAATCACCAACACAGCAGGCAATGGCTTCACATAATCTGTCCATATTTTCATAAGATGGTTGTGTTCTACCATTTGCCCATGAATAAACTGTTTGTTGAGGCAGTCCTAATTCCTTAGCTAATCTGTAGAGGCTCCAGCCTTTTTTCTTCCTAGCTACTTCTTTAATCCGAATTTTCAGCGTCTTCACCTACTCTCGCAATATTACACACTTACTAAATCAAATAAGTTCAGTTATAATAAACTTATAACTAGTAGACATTTACGTATACCATTATACACATAGTGTAATTTTTTATATATACATATGGTAATTTTTCATCTTTTTGTACTAAAAGAAAGACATAAATTGTTTTTTAAAAAATACACCAGATATATTTTCAATCAAACTAGTATCAAAAATCCTCAATTTGCTGATGCATGACTGGCTCTCATTCAAATAAACGAAAAATTATGAACTTCTAATATATTTAAACTAATAAATTTATTTTTAAAATATATGGTTCTTAAAATAGATTTTGCCTCAAAAATACGTATTATTTGAATTAGAAGGGATTCTATTGATAAACAAAAATATTATCAATAGACTAAATAAATACTAGATATAGATATTGTTCTAGACAAAATAAATCAGTAAAATAAGTTAAAAAATTGGGTAATATCCATTACCTAATTTAAGTCATCGACTATGGCTACGGAAACAGATAGACCTAATTTAAAGCTATCAGGTTGTAGCATTATTGAATTTTGTTAAGTCAAGAGGGTAAATCAATGAAAAAAGCTGTGATCTCATTATTTTGTTTATTTTTAATAACTGGATCTGCTTTTGCAAAAACAACACAAAACAACTTAAAAATAGGAATAACTCAATACAAACAAGGAAATTATATTGGTGCTATGCAAACTCTGCAGGATGTAGTTGCTAAAGACCCTGGTAATTCACTTGCTCATTATTACCTTGCTATAGCTTACGTAAGAGTAGGAAAAATACAAGAAGCAAGACAAGAATACCAAAAGGTAACCTCACTTAATCCAAGCTCAGAGTTGGCTTTCTATGCTAGTACAGGATTAAAGCATTTAAGTTCGATTTCAGAACCAGCAAGTACAAAAGCTACTGCAAAACCTGGTACTGAATTCCTGCCACCTCCACCAGAATTGACACCTGGTCCTCCAATTTCAAGAACTCCTACACAAAAATCTCAGGATTTTATGTCTGAACAAGCAAAAAATACACTTATAGAAAAAAATATAAATTCTATAATTAATAACGCCAATCAAAATGGTTCTGTCCCACCTGAAAAACTAGATAAAGTCGAAAAAATGATAAAACAAAAATCAGAAAACGCTACTCCTTCCAATGAAGAAATAGCTGAAGCATTAAAAACTTTGTCTCAAGCCGGCATGAATCTCAATTTAAACCCTTCACAGAATTTAAATCCAGAAGCAATGCAATTAAATATGATGATGGGGTTAATGGGCGGGAATAATAATATGAACAATAATACGAATAACAACCCTATGAACATGCTTTCTCTTATGATGATGTATCAAAACCCTGAAAATGCTAAAAACATGGATCCTCAACTTATGGAAACTATGATTAGCGGCATGATGATGCCAAATATGTTTTCTGTGACCAATAGTAACGACAATAACAATTATTAACCATTGATATCCAAGTATAGAATCACATTAAATATAAATAACTATAAAATGTAAGTGAATTATTAGGACTTTAAAGTAGAAAAATTATGAAGCAAATAATATCCAAACTTAAACAGAATTTTAAAATTTTAGCCACATCTTTTGGTGTCTTAATATTGATAGTCAGTTTCTTTGTTTTTCAAAATGAAAAACCAACTTCTCTTAATGGAATGTTAAAACAAGGTGAAAAATATACGAAAGAAGGAAAATTGTCGCTGGCTCTTGAGCACTATATCCGGACAGCAAAATCTTTCCCATGGAGTTATGAGGCTCATATGCACCTCGGCAATACACTATTACAGGTCAAAGAACCACAAAAAGCAAAAATAGAATATTATAGAGCAATAAAGCTTAACTATAGCAAAAAACATGACGCTTATTTTACACTGGCAAATATTTATGTCTCTGAAAATAATTTTAAGTTTGCGCAGGAAATTTTAAATCCAATAAAAGATGTCCCAAATAAAAAGGCCTTAGAGCAAATAGGAGATTTTTACTATAGCTGGGGACATAAGTTAATAAGTGATAATGACTTTGAAACAATTAGAAAATATAGAGAAGCATATGAATTTTACAAAAAAGCAGATAGTAAAAAAATAACCAGGGCAAGAAAAACTATAGAAAAAGCATACTCTCAAATAGCAGATAAGCTTGTTGCTGATAAAAAAATATCTGAAGCTATAAACATTCTTAATTTATCCATAGAATTTAGCAATAATGCTCTTGCTCACTATAAACTTGCCAAAATATACGAAACCAGGAATGAAGAATTGGCATTAAGTGAATATGAAAAAGTATACAAAAAATTAAGGGCCTCTTGTCGTTTTGATAGTAGTGGATATGTTAATTTATTAACTAAAAAAGCAGATATGTATAAAGCAAGAAGAGACGCAGCTCAAACACAATACTATTATCATCTGGCAAATAAAGTAAGCTTAACTACCCAAATTCCATATATCACAGATAAGCATATTATACTTACCTTAATATCAGCAAGATATAACGAAAATATAGATAGAGACACTGTAATACCAGGTATAAGCTTTAAAATAATGAATGTTAGCAAAGCAAAAGTTCATTATTTAAAGGCAAAAGTTGTTTTCTCTGATAATGAAAAAATCTGGAGTGAAGAGATTATAAGAATAGCAGAACCAGGTTCACCTATGTTGCCAGATGCAATAACTGAAACAATAAATATTTATTCCACAACTCCTATGCTCCACGTATTTGCAGATCATGATATAAAAGTACAAATATATCTCTCACAAAGTGAGCCTGATAACTGGAAATTATATAGAAATTTCTACTTTGAGGGACAAGTTGGCAGCACAATAGTAACAGAAGATTAATCAAGAACGGTATTTTATCCGCTGTCCTTACCTGAAGCTGCCGAATTTTCTCTATTTTTCCAGAAACAGGAAAATCCATATTCTTTTCTCATATTACAGGGATTATGCATTAAATCGCCAAGTAACTTATTATTATAGGATTTTGAGGATTTAGTTTTAGCAAAAATTTTTTGAAAAATTGAA
>MFRQ01000069.1:10110-14840 GCA_001784615.1 Candidatus Melainabacteria bacterium RIFOXYA2_FULL_32_9 | reverse complement strand
ATTACCGGAATATCGGCCCATTTTGCAAATTCTTCAACATCACTGTGTGCAAAAGTTCTAATCATAATGCCATCTACATATCTTGATATTACTCTTGCAGTGTCTGCAATAGTTTCTCTAACTCCAAGATTGATTTCTTCTTTTCTTAAAACCAGAGCATTACCACCTAATTGTTGAATTCCTACCTCAAAACTCATTCTGGTTCTAAGACTGGGTTTTTCAAAATACATCGCAAGAGTTTTATTTTTTAGAATATGGTGTTTGTTGCCAATTTTATTGTCCTGCTTTAGTCTGCTGGCAAGATCAAGTAAATAATTTATACTTTCTTTATCATAATCAGCTAGTGTTAAAAAATCTTTTCCTTTTAATTTCATATTTAATTCTCCCTTATATTGAAATTTGTGCCTTTGGCACTTGATATAAGTTAGGTGATATTATCACCTTGAAAAATTATCAAACTTATTATAATCTGCTAAAACTATATAAACATATTAATAAAGGGATTGTAAATGCAAACTTTACGAGAAAAAACAATATCAAGTGAAATTAAGTATACAGGATACATAATAAATGTAAGACGTGATGATGTACTTTTAAGTGACGGAAAAGAGCATTTTCGCGAAGTTGTAGAGCATCCGGGAGGAGTGGTTATTGTACCGGTTACAGAAAATAATGATATTATTCTTGTTAAACAGTGGCGTTATCCTATAGGACAGGAATTAATAGAGCTTCCTGCCGGAAAATTAACCAGAGGAGAAGATCCATTTCTTGCTGCAAAGAGGGAATTGCAAGAAGAAACAGGATATAGTGCTGAATCCTGGGAATCATTAGGTTTTATTTATACTGCTCCAGGATTTTGTGATGAAAAACTGTACCTTTACAAAGCTTATGATTTGTCTTTTTCTGAGACAAATCTTGATTATGGTGAAATAATAGAGCCATTGATAGTTAATATTGATTTAGCTTGGAGTATGATAAAAGAAGGTAAAATTACCGATGCTAAAACAATAATTGGTTTAAGCTTGATAAAATAATATACATATTAATATGGGACTACAAAGTATGGTTGATAAGATAAAATTAATAGCTCTTGATATAGATGGAACAATTATGGATAGTAAGTTCCATATTTCTGATAGGGTAAAAACCTCAATATTAAAAGCTATAGATTCAAATATTTATGTAGTTCTTGCAACAGGCAGGATGTACAGTGCCGCTGTGCCAATTGCAGCAGGTTTAGGCATAAAAACCCCTTTAGTTACATATCAGGGAAGTATGGTCAGAGAATTTTATAATTCTGATGAAATTCTTATGCATTATACTATATCTCCTGAGCATTCCAAGGTGATAATTAAAGAATTAAGAGAATTGAACCTTCAGGTAAATGTTTACCTTGATGATGAGTTATTTGTGGAAGAAGAAACTGACATATTAAAAGAATATGCAGCGAGAAGACATATTATTTATCATAAAGTAGATTCTTTTGATAAAGTAGCAGATTTAAGTCCTACCAAGATTCTTGCGATAGATGATACTCCGGAAAAAACAACGGAAGTAAGAGATTATCTTAGGAACAAATATTCTGATATTTTAAATATTAGTAAATCTACTCCTTTATACTGTGAGGTTGTGAATAATCAGGCATCAAAAGGACGTTCGATTCTTTTTCTCGCTGAAAAATGGGGTATTAAACGCTCTCAAATAATGGCAATAGGTGATCAGGATAATGATAAAGATATGCTTGAAATTGCAGGATTACCAATAGCAATGGGTAATGCAGATGAGGGATTGAAAAAAGTATCAAAACTTGTAACTGATACAGTTGAGAATGATGGAGCGGCTTTAGCAATAGAAAAATATGCATTGGAGTTAACAGATGAATCAGCAATATAGAGTTGGAAATGGTTATGACATTCATAAACTAGTGGAAGGCAGAAAGTTAATTCTTGGTGGAATAGAGATTCCTTATCATTTGGGTTTACTTGGCCATTCTGATGCAGATATATTAACCCATTCCATTATGGATGCAATGCTTGGAGCAGTATCTATTGGAGATATTGGCAGATATTTTCCCCCATCAGATCCGGTATATAAAGATATTGATAGCCTTGAACTTTTAAAAAAAGTTAAATATTTGGTTGAAGCTGAAAATTATAAAATTAATAATATAGATACAGTTATACAGGCAGAGCGTCCTAAGCTAGCAGGTTATATTTTTCTTATAAAAGAAAAGCTTGCAGAAGTGCTTGAAATTGATGTAGATCAAATTTCAGTGAAAGCAACAACAATGGAAGGGATGGGGCCTGTTGGTGAAGGTAAAGCCATTGCAGCTCATGCAGTTATTTTATTAGAGAAAATGTCTAAATAATTTGAAATATTAATAAAAAATATAGTGTACTCCAACGATAACTGATAACTTTAAACTAAGTCCCACTGATTCAAAGGCTTTAGTCGTTAACCTAAGTTAGGTAATAGATATTACCAAAAATATTTTTGCCATGAATAGGGATGTTTCTTATTGCTTAAATTGATATTCTTTCTTAATAATATCAATTTAAAATTGGGAGGATTTATAATGGCAGTATGTAAAAAATGTAAGAAAGAGTATACAAGTTTACAGGAAGTTCAGAAATATTGTCCTGCTTGTAAGCATCCAGAAAAAGAAGTCAGATCTCCTGATGTGCAGGATCGGCATTTACAAGAAAAACAGAAAAGACAGACTTCTGAATAACAAAAAATGCAAGGTTAAATGACCTTGCATTTTTATATTTAAACTTAATTTGCTGCTTAAATATCTTCAGATCTTTTTGGTGCTTTTTCTTTATTTTTATTGTGGGTAAAAATAAAGAAAAAGCATATAGTTATTGACTTTTAGGCTTATAATTTAATTATTTCATTAAATTTAATATTCAATAAATAAATACCCTGAAAACAAGATATAAAGAGAAACAATTGTATTTAAAAAGCATCTAAATATGTGTATATAAAAAATATTTGTTACTTGAGATCCTACAGGGTTAGTCGAAATTGAATTTCAATTGAATGTTATAATTCTATTGAATAAAATTAGAAATGTTGAATAAATTAATCTTAAAATTTAAATAATTTTTTCAACACATAGATTATTTTTGTAGTATTTTAAAAAAGTGTTAGGAAATTAACCTGGAAGGTATGAAAACATGGTAAACAAACTCATTAAAGAAGACACAAAGTTATTCATGACCGGAAATGAAGTAATAGCATATGCGGCAAATTCAGCAGGTGCTGAATTTATGTATGGTTATCCTATTACCCCTCAAAATGAGATCATGCATACCTGGTGTAAATTGTTGCCAAAAACCGAAGCTGGATTTCTTCAAACAGAAGATGAAATTTCAGCTGGGTTTTCGACAGTTGGTGGAATTTTAGCTGGTAAAAAGGCTTTCACGGCAACAGCTGGCCCGGGAAATGTAATTATGCAAGATGCTATGTCAATGGCAGAAATGATGAGAATACCGTTTGTATGTGCAGTTATGCAAAGAGGCGGCCCAAGTACCGCTACAGTTATTTATGCACAACAAGAAACAACTTTAACTGTTTTTGGCGGTAATGGTGAAGGCCACAGAATTGTATATTCAACAGCTGGTCACCAGGATCTTTATGATTATACAATTAAGGCGTTCAATACTGCTTGGAAATATAAATTCCCAACTTACATCTTAGCTGATGGATATCAAGGCAAAATGAGAGAGCCTGTAGTAATGTATGATCCAGAATCAAGAGGCATTGAAATGATTCCAGCTACTCCATTCTTAAGAGCTGAAGGAGTTGCAGGTGTTGATAGAAAGCCTGTTCATATGAGAAATTGCTTCAACCTTGAAGAAGAATTAATGGAAGTTCTTGATTCTTATGAAGAAGAATTTAATAGAATAACTCCTGAAATTGCTGAATACAAAGAATATAAAGCTGATGATGCTGACATCTTAATTATTGCACATGGCATTGTTGCAAGAAGTGCAATAACTGCAATTGATGAATTAAGAGAAAAAGGAATCAAAGCTGGTTTATTCAGACCTGTAACAATCAGACCTTTAGCTGTTGAACCATTAAGGAATGCTGTAAAACGTGCTAAGCAAGTATTGTTTACTGAATCAGCAAATGGTCAAATGGCAAGAATGGCACTTGAAAAACTTTACGGTTTAAATACCCCATACGATACACTCTATAAAATGGGTGTTGGTGTAACCGGTGGTGATATCGTAGAAAAAGTTGAACAAATGCTTAGACAACCAGCAAGTGTATAAGCAGTTTTAGATAGATTATTTTAATCAGAATTAAAGGAGATAAATATGCCAAGTGTATTAACAATTCCTCCAAGAATACCACAAGCACAAAATCCAGATCCGGGCGCAAGCAAATTTTGTCCTGGTTGTGGACATGGTATGACATTAAAAACATTAGCTTCAGCTATAGATGAATTAAATCTGCATGATAGAGCTGTTTTTGGATGTGATATAGGTTGTAGCTTGTTATCTTGGAATTATATGAATATAGATACCATACAAGCACACCACGGACGTACAACCCCAGTTATTTATGGAGTTGTAAGAGCTAGACCTGATACCGTAGGTATTGCTTATATGGGTGATGGTGGCGGTCTTGCAATTGGTGCTCAACACCTTGTGAACGCAGCTGTTAGAAATGAAAAAATGCTAGTAATCCTTGTTAACAATACAAATTATGGCATGACT
>MFRQ01000069.1:0-10058 GCA_001784615.1 Candidatus Melainabacteria bacterium RIFOXYA2_FULL_32_9 | reverse complement strand
TTAAAAACAATGATGAAAAAAGCTCTTCAGAATGTTGCTGACGGACGTGGTTTTGCTTATGTAGAAGTTCTTTCTCTTTGTCCACTTAACTGGAGAACCAATAACGTGGATACATGGGATAGATTACAAACTATGGAAGACTACTTCAAAGTTGGTGAATTAGTAGTTCCTCAGGCAATAGAAGGAGTTAAGTAATGGCAAGATCAAAAATTGTATTAGCTGGTGAAGGTGGACAGGGCGTACAAAGTATTGCTAAAATCCTTGTTGAATCCGGTTACGCAGCAGATAAAAAAGTATTATATATTCCTAACTTCGGTGTAGAGCAAAGAGGCGGTGTAAGTATTGCATTTTGCCAAATTTCTGACACTGAAATCGGAGAACCCAGATTCTCTAAGGGTGATATTGTAATGATGCTGTCAGATAGAGCTATTGAACGCTGTTCTACTTATGTAGATGAAAATACTACGGTTATTTATGATACATCTGTCTGTAATACCAAGCCTGAAATGAAAGCTAAGAGAATCATTGGTATTCCTGCAAATAAAATTGCTAATGATGAGCTTACCTCAAGAGTATTTAATATTATTGTTTTAGGTGTAATATTAAAAGCAACAAGCGTTGTTGAACTCAAATATGTTAAAGATGCTCTTGAAGGAGCTCTTGGCAAGAAGTTTGAAGCTAAGCCAGAGCTAAGAGAACTTAACTACAAAGCTCTTGATCGTGGTATGTCATTGATTCAAGAAACAGCTAATGTATAAGTACATAATAGTTTAGGTAAAATATAAGGAGCCAAAATGGTGACAACTAAAGAATATAAAGGTATGACTTTTGAAGGTGTTGGTAAAGGCAGAGCCAACTGGCACATTTATATGGACCTTTGTAAAGGTTGTGGCTTATGTTTAGTAAAATGCCCAATCAACAAAAAAGGTGATACTTGCCTTAAATGGTCTAAGGAAGTTGGTCTTTACTCAACTCCAGCTGTAGAGCCAGATCCAGAGAAATGTATTGCTTGTGGTACGTGTGAAATGATCTGTCCTGATAGCGCTATCAGAATAGAAAAAGTTAAGTAAATAAATTTAATATAGTAAACAAAATTCCCTTCGATTAGAAGGGAATTTTGTTTTTTGGTTTATTTTTATTTTAAAAATTCTTTAAACTCGATTGAGCTTTTATAGTAAAAGCCACAGCCATCTATAGTTTCCATTCCTGCTGCAATAAGGTTTGTTTTTATTTTGGGGTAAATTCTGCAATACAAAGATCTAAGTATATAACTTTTGCAGGAATTATCTTTTCCAAGTGATTTGCAGGTAAAAAGTAATATTCCTTGCTTATCTCTGCCTGAAATAAAAAAGTGATTATATTTTGACTGCCGTTTTTTGAGTTCTTCAAACCCTTTTTCACTGGTTATAAACTTATCCTGGATTTTAAAGGTAATAGTTTTACAGCAGGTACCACATCTTTTACAGCTCCCTGCTCTTATAAATCTTGGTTTTTGGAATTTTTGAATTAAATTTTTAATTTTAGAAATCATAATTTTTTATTGTGAATTAAGGAGTTGGGATATTACTTTTGTCGTTGTGAGTCTTTTAATGTATGGTAAGTGTTTATTTTCATAATGAGCTAATCTCAAAATCAGCCTCTGCTATAGGTCTTTCCAGCTTGTCTTTACTGAAGATTCTTAATATATAATAACCTTCCTGGTGTATACAAAAATAATCTGTAGCATAATTCAGGGTTTTATCAATTTCTATATCTCTGGCATGGGCAATGGTAAAACCATAATATGGAGCTTTCCTGTCAATTTTTAGGACCTGTATTCTGAGTATGTCGCTTGTAAAAGGTTTTGGGTTAAACAGGACAAAATAAATTTTTTGACCTTCTTGAAAAGTTGTTTCAACTTTATCCATGGAGAATGTTTCTATGGTTATAGGATTTGCGCTGAAAAATATTAATGCTTTATTTTTATTACAGCCGGAAAATAAGATTGTAATAGAGAAGAATAATAATAAAAATATATATTTTTTCATTTTTATAGCTTTATTATGAAACATATCCTTAATAATATACAACATCTATTTATTTATTTTGTTTTTCAGCATTTCTACTCTGACTTTAACGTTTAGAGAGTTATCATCGTTAGGCAATAATGCGAGATATTTCTCATAATTAATTATAGCCTCTTTATATTCTCTTTCTTTTTCATTTACTACAGCTAAAGCATAGTAAACATATGGAAAGTCAGGATTTGTCTGAATTATATCCTTGTAATGCGTTTTAGCAAGCTTAAGATCACCAAATTCTACTAAAATTAAGGCTAGGTTATATTTGGCATTTGTATTAGCAGGACTGACTTCTAAAGCTCTTTCATAATAATTTTGAGCTTCTAATAGTCTATTTTGATCTTTATAAGCATTTCCCAGTTTGATAAGAGCTCCAATATTTTTTTTATCTAATGCTACAGCTTTATTATATTCATCGATTGCTTTGGTGAGTTCATTATTTTTATAATGAACATCTCCAAGTCCTATAAATGCACTTGCTGAATTGGGATTGATTTCTAAAGCTCTTTCATAAGCGCCTTTTGCTTCAGTAGTTTTGTTAGATTTCATAAGGGAATTTCCAAAAGCCAGGAAAAGATCGCTACTGGATGAATCTTGAACGATGGCTTTTTCATAACTTTCTATTGCTGTAGCGTACTTGCCTAATTTTTGATAAACATTTGCGCGTCCAGAAAGCGCATAAAAATCATCAGGATTATTTTCTAGCGCTTTATTATAATATGCAACCGCTTCTTCATATTTTTTATTTGATATAAGTTCGTTGCCTTTTGCGGTTAAAGCTTTAGCGTAATCTTGTTTTACCTTGTCATTATTTTTAAGTAGTAGGGACTTTTCGTAATTTTCTAAAGCTTTGTCATAGTTTTTGCTTGAGTGGTAAGCAAGAGCCACATTGTAATAAAGTTCAGGATCAGCATTTTTACTTTGTAATACTTCTGTATATAAAGCGATGGCTTTTTCATAGTTTTTAATAAGGTGATAACTTCTTGCTAATTCTTGTTTTATGTTTACATCATCAGGTTTTAAACTAAGAGCAGTCTGCAATCCTGATATAGCTTTGTCTAATTTATTTTTGTTCTGGTAAATAACGGCAAGGTTATAATGGGCCACATAATTATCCGGAACCGCTACTAGATATTCTTCATAATAAACGATTGCTTCATCAGTTTTACCAAGTTCAGCTAAAAGATTTGCAAGATCAAATCTGACATTCTGTAAAACGGGATTTATTTTTAAAGCTATTTTATACTCATTTACTGCGTTGTTTTTTTGATCTGTGTTAATGTAAGCAATAGCTAAATTAGCGTGCGCTTCAGCATCATTAGGATTTTTGGCTATTGCGGTTTTCAGGACTTCAATTGCTTTAGTATAATTTTTAACCAGTAGCAAAGCCTTTCCATAATTTGAATATTCTTTGAAATTATTAGGATTAATATTGAGAATAATTTCGTATTCTTCAATAGCTTTTTCTGGAAGATTTTTAGCTAAGTATATAGATGCAAGGTTTTTTCTTGTGTCAATATGATCGGGATAATGGGCTAAAAACTTTTTATAATAATCAATTGCTCCTTGTGTATCACCTTTTATATTTTTTATAGTTGCAATGTTTAAATAATTGTATTTATATTCAGGAGCTATTTCTAAAGCCTGCATATAGGCATTAAGAGCATTATCATAATCATTGTTTTCCTGAAGAATATTGCCAATGCTTACGTATATAAAAGCATCATCAGGTTTAAGTCTTGCTGCTTCAGTGTATTCTTTTAAAGCTTCTCTCCATAGACCAATCTCTGATAGTATACCTGCCAGCTTAATATGAATCAGAGGATCTTCAGGCGATAATTTTATAGCTAATTCGAGTTCTTCTTTTGCTCCATCAATGTCATGAATACCATAAAGTGTCAGTGCATTATTATAATGCCTTAAAGCTTTAGGAGTCATTGCTTTTGCTGGAAAAGAATTTAACGCAATTAAAATTGTTAATAAAAGTATAATTCTATTTTTCATGATTTTCATTTGTGATGATCCCCATCTTTTTTTGTTTTAGAAATGATTAATTTAATAATTATCTGATGGGTTATATAAAAAGGTCAAAATTTTAAAATTTCTTATTATTTATTTATCTGAATTGCCAGATTAATAAAAAACTCGATATAACTGAAACTTAACTATCATCGCGAAGTGCTTTGCACTGCCATAATTATAAACCATTCCAATGCAGTGTCATTGCGAGGTGGCTAAGCCACTATCACATTGTCAACAATCTTTTTTAATATACAAGAATCATTGATGATGGGTTTGTGCCTCTGGCACCGTGGCAATCTATAATCAATAAATTATGGAGATGGGAATGTTTTCGTAGGAGCCTTGCCTGGCTAACAGGTACAGCGACGGAGAAAGTATTTCCATTGAAATTATTTAGTCAGTCCACTAGTTTTTATTTTACTAAATTCTGTATAGATTTAAATTGAGGATGTTTGGCACACTTTATTAGCTCAAAAATAGCCATTTCTGTACAGTTTGGGATAGCTCCATAACTTATCATTCTCTTTAAACCATATTCATATTCACTTTGTTTTCTTGAAGTTACTGCATCTTGAATGATATGAACATCATATCCAAGTGATATTAGAGAATGAACTGTTTGGTGCACACAAATATGAGCTTCCATCCCACAAATCAGAATTTGTTTTCTGTTAATTCTATGAATTTGATCAGTAAAACCAGATTCAAGGCAGCAATTAAAACTAGTTTTTTCAAAAAAATCAGTATTTTCAGGAAGTTTTTCTTTAATTTCTTTAATTGTGAATCCAAGGCCTTGAGGATATTGTTCTGAAATAATAACCGGAATATCAAGAATTTTCGCTGTCTCTGCGAGGATAGATACATTTTTAATAATTTTTTCTTGCTCAAACTGAGCTTTCAAAAGTTTTTCCTGTATATCAATAATTAAAAGAGCCGTTGTATCTATGTTTAGTAAACTTGAATTCATTTTTATGCCTTGGAAATTAAATTTAATTGGTTTCTGATAAATTCAAAACTTTCCATAGCAGGTTTTTCCTGGAAAACTTCAACTATAAGATTAGGATTTAATTCGTTAGTTTTTAAATGATTCAATATTTCTTGAAAATCTAAAGTGCCTGATAATATAGAATTATGCTCATCAAAGTCTCCAAAGTTGTTATGAAGATGCATATGATGTAGATTTTTTCCAAGAGCATTTATCCAATCAATCACACTTAAAGATGAATTGATATTTACGTGTCCGGTATCTATACAAGCTTTTAAATGTTTTGAATTTACCTGTTCTACAGCAGATGTAATTACGTCTGTTGTGTTTTCGTAAGTATTTTCTAGTACTACAGTTATACCTGCGTCTTCAAATCTTTTTATAAATTCTGTCCAGAATATTATTTGACTTTCTATAAATAAATTGTGATATCCTTCTGCTTTAACTTGTCCGTTATATCCTGTATGGAATACAACAGTTTTTGCATTTAAAGTTTTTGCTGCTATCAAGGTTTGATTGTATCTATAAGCTGTTATATCTGTAATTTTAGAGTCTTTTGAAGCCGGATTAAGATCAAAAAAGGTGCCGTGTAAGCTAAGTATTCCTTGAAAATCTCTAAGAGATTCTAAACATTGGTTTAATTCGATTTCAAAATCTCCATCTAAGATCTTTGAATCTGCAAATTTGCATATTTCAATATTTGCATTTAGTTGATTTGCTACATCTACAGTATCTTTTAAATTTTCTTTTATTGAGGAAGATATATAAATATTCAAAAACCCCTACCTTCTAGACAGTGTTTAGTCGACTGATATTGCTCACACTCAGGACAATTTTTATTTTGTTTTATTTCGATTTTCCTAAAAGATTGTTCTATTCCATCATAACTTAAAAACTTGTTTGCTAATAGTTTTTTGAAGTTTAGTAAAATTTTAACAGCTTCCATAGCTTGAATAGAACCAATAGTATTAACTATAGGACTTAAAACGCCTTTTGTTTCTTGATTTTCGAGACTTTTGTTGTATTCAGGGAATAAACAGCTTAAACATGCTGTCTTGCCTGGAATTATTGTCATTACTTGTCCGGAAAATTCTGTTACTCCTCCATGTATTAGAATTTTTCTATTTTTTATGCAGGCTTTGTTTAAGATAAATTTTGACTCAAAGGAGTCAAAACAATCTATAATTACATCATATTCCTTCAGAATCGCATCACAATTATTAGAATTTAATCTAATAAGATGTGTATTTACATTAATTTCCGGATTATATTGCTGAATCCATTCTTTTGCTGAATTTACTTTATTCTCACCAATTTTGTGAAAACCATGGATAAATTGTCTGTTTAGATTTGAAACTTCTACATTATCATTATCAATGATTCCTAGAGTTCCTATCCCAACTGAAGATAAGCTTGAAATAACAGCAGATCCAAGCCCACCTGCACCACAAATTAAAACTTTTGAGTTTAAAAGTTTTAATTGGCCATCGACTCCAATACTTTTTATAATAATATTTCGATTATATTTTTCAAGATTGTTTTTATTAAGCATTTTTATAATGAATTAATTGCTTTATGATATTCTATACAAATAAGATTCTTACCCTATAGAATAGCATACTTTAAGGTAGTTTATGTATATTGATGTTATTTTTAGTCCTTATGAATTAGCTTCAAGAGGAAATATTTCAGAAAAAAGTGTAATCGTTGTAGATGTCTTAAGGGCTACGTCTACAATTGCTTATGCTTTGTGGGGATACAGAGTTAATGGAATGGAAGAAATTCAGGGATGCTCTAAGATAATTCCTGTAGAGACAATTGAAGAAGCAAAAAAAATTGCAGAGAAATTTCCCGGAGAAGAAATTTTACTGGCAGGGGAAAGACATTGTATTAAGCCTGAAGACTTTGATTTAGGAAATTCTCCTTCTGAATATACTCAGGATAAGGTCCAGGGAAAGACTATTATTTTTACCACAACAAATGGAACAATGGCTTTAAAACTCTCTCAAAGTGCAAAGTTTATTACCACAGGTGCCTTTGTAAATACTACTGCTTGTGTTGATAGAGTATTTCAAGAGAAGAATGATGTTCTAATTTTATGCGCAGGAAGATCTAATAAAACCACAAAAGAGGATACTGCTTGTGCTGGCTTAATTGCAAAGCAGCTCATTAAGAGGTGCGAGGAAAATAATCAGGAATATGAGCTATCAGATGCTGCTGATATTGCTATTAAGTTTTTTGATCATTATAAATCTAATATTCAAGAATTATTTAGAACCTCTGAAGCTGGTAAGAACTTAATTGAAGTTAATCTTGATAAAGATTTAAGGGATTGCAGCCTAATTGATCTTTTATCCATAACAACAGAATTCAAAAACGGCTATATTACTGGAAAAATCTTGTAATTGGATTATATTCAGGATATGACTTAAATTGCAGCAACAATTGGTGAACAGATTGTTGCAATTGTTATTATATGTAAAAATTTTTATGACTTATTGAATAATTTTCTCACTAAAAAGGAATAATATTTTTATAAAACAACCTTATATTTGTGTATAAAAAATAAAGGAAAGAGTGTGAAAAATATGAGAAGGAGTTACCTAAGCAGAAAAGCACAGGGTTACGTTGAGTATCTAGGTGTTGCAGCAATAATTATAGCAATTACGTTAATATCCTTTCCTCCTTTATTTCTAACCGCATCGAATGAAGTAGTTAATAATTCTCCAGAAGTTAAAAACAATGATGTATATAAAGATGCTCAGGTATTAGGGACATATTCTGGAGCATTTACTTCAGAATTTACAAAGCTGGAAGAGGATCCTGCAGCTGCAACCTGTGTTGATGAAGTAAAATCCATAATGAGTACGATTGCTACGATTGATGCTGGAAATAGTGCAAATCTTTCGAGTACTGCCCTGGCCGAAGTGGTAAGTGCTTTTGGGGATGCTAATCTTGCAGGAAATTATCATATCACTGCTGCAAGTTTATTAAGCCCTGCTTGTAAATCACTTACAACTGTTGATAAAGTTGAAGATATATTGACAAATGAGGTAATTAACCTCGATTTGATGCAGGATACCTGTGAAGACGTTTGTACTATAACTACCACTGCAAATGCAGTCGTTCGTGAAATAGGATCATTAATTAATGATGGCACTATACCGGCTAATATTATTACCAGTCATAATGACTCCCCTGTTTCTTCAATATCAGGAAGTATAGAAAATACATTTAAGCAGTACTATTATGTTGGACCTGATACTGTTAATCCATATACTAATTATAAAAATATGATCAACCTAATTGAATATGCAAGTCAAAACAGTCAATTAAACTCAGAATTGGCGGCAGTATATGAAAAATTAAAAGTAAAAGTAGAAGAAGCAATGATGTTAACGCTTGAATCACCATCGTATTATACTACAATGAATCATCCTGGCTGGGAATCAATACCTGTTAGACTTGATGGAGGTTCCAGTACATATTATTCACCTCCTTCATCTTCTGGTGGTGGATCATCAACTCCTATAGTAGCCTCATTTTATTTTTGTGGTGAGCCTGGTGATTTAAGCGAATTTTTGCAATAAGGCGATAAATCTACAATCATACTGAATAAATATTCATTTATATTGGGAACAGCGCGCATAAATATCTGCTTAACCAGTTAAGTAGAGTTTAAAGAAGGAGTGAATAAAATTGAAGAAGCTGACTAAGCGTTATTTTAGTAGAAAGGCGCAGGGTTATGTTGAGTATTTAACTGTTGCGCTGGTAGTTTTGATTGTTGGTCTGGTGGCTTTTCCACCTTTATTTAAGACTGCGTCAGACAGGATAGTTAATAGTTCTCCAAAATACAAGGATAACGATGTATATAAATATGTCACGTTGCTGGGTCCTTATTCTAGTCAGTTTGTTGAAAAATATAAGCTTTTACTAGAAGATCCTTCAGCCAAAGATTGCGTGGATGAAATCCGGGCTATAATGGTTTTACTCGGTGGAGTTGATACTAGTACTGGGGATAAACTTTCTGATCAAGATATTATCAAAATAGTAAATATGCTGGGAGATGCAAATATATCAGGAAATTATACAATTAATGCTGCAAGCTTATTAAGCCCTGCTTGTAAAGCGGTTCCTGCAATTGATCCTATTGAAGAGATATTAACAAAAGAGGTTATTCAAATAAATTTAATAGAAGATACCTGTGAGGATGTTTGTACTGTAACTACGACAGCAAATGCAATTCTTCGTGAAATTACTCCATTAATAGATTCAGGTACAATTTCAAAAGATATTATCTTAATTCATCAGGATTCTCCTGTAACTACTATATCTGAATCTGTAGAAGAAATATTTCAAAAATATTATTATGTTGGACCTGATACTGTTAATCCATATACTAATTATAAAAATATGATTAACTTGATTGAATATGCTAATAAAACTGGTCAGTTAACAAATGAGATGAAAGAGGTATATGAGGTAGTCAAAACAGATATAGAAAAAGCCATGGAAATAGCGGTTGGTAAACCTATAATTAGCGAGACAGCAAAATACCATCCTGATTGGGAAGCTATTCCCGGGGAATATGTTGCACCTGTAATATCTACAAGTACGTCATCTTCCACAACCTCTTCTTCTTCAGAATCTGTTAGTGAAACTCCGCAGCCTCCACCACCACCATTTTATTTCTGTGGCCCTCCGGGAGAGTTATCAAAATTTGTGAAAAAGGCTGAAAAAGAAGCTGCAAAAGCTGAGAAAGAAGCAGCTAAAGTAGAAAGTGTACCTGCAGCAACAGAGACTAGTGAATAAATTGTAAAAGTGTAATTCAATATGTTATTAATTTAAAGAAGCTGAAAGGTTAAAACCCTTCAGCTTCTTTACGAGTTAGAGTCTATATGACAAATAAAAGACCACCGCATAACTCAAATATTAAAAAAACCCAAAAATTGGTAGCTGTTTTTTATGAATAAATTTTGATTTGTTTATTG
>MFRQ01000068.1 GCA_001784615.1 Candidatus Melainabacteria bacterium RIFOXYA2_FULL_32_9 | reverse complement strand
AAAGAAAAATCAGGATGTAGATTTTTTATGCTAATTTTTTACTTTGCGTAAGTCCTGTTATTAAGTTTTATTTTGGCTGTATTTCTTATTATATCAAGTAAATCTTTTAAGTCTTCTTGTGTAGTAAATGGATTAACAACTGTACAGCGTAAATATATGTCATCTTTCAGCTTGGTTTGAACTATATAATAGGATTTATTTTTAAGAATGCTCTTCCTGATTTGTCTTTGGAGTAAGTTCAGATCTTTTGCCCCTTCATATATGTACCTAAAACAGATAATATTGCTTTGAGGTTTCATAGCCAGCTGAAAATCAGAAGAATTTTCTATCATTTCTCCAAATTGCCTTGTTAAATCGTGCATTGCTGTTACGTAAGTAGAGAAAAAATCTGTGCCATACACTGATAAACTTGTATAAAGCTTTAATCCCATCATTGTTTTAGTGCATTCCACGGTTCTAAGAGCAAGGTTATACCATTCACTCTGAGCACCTTTTTCAAAAAGATAAGATGCTTTTTGTGAAAATGCTTCATAAGAGTTATTTCCGTCACGGAAAATCAAGGCAGTTATAGGAGCTGGCATGAGCAGCATTTTATGTGCATCCCACGATATAGAATCAGCTCTCTCCACACCTTTTAATAGGTCACGATATTTACTTGAGATTAAAGCAGAAGCTCCGTGTGCCCCATCGATATGGAGCCATAAATTATGCTTTTCACAAAAATCAGCAATACGATCAAGAGGATCATAGCTTCCAGTTGCGGTTGTGCAGGCACTTGCTATTATTGCAAAAGGTTTTTTTCTTGTATTTATTGTTTCCTGGAACTTCCGTTCTAATGCACTTATATCCATAGAATAATTTTCATCAACCGGGACTAGCACAACACCTTCTTCACCAAGCCCCATTATTTGCCCGGCACGTTTTATGCTGTAATGGGCTTGCTCTGAAACAAAAACAGCTAAAGGAGGGGCTTCTTTTACTCCTTTTTTCCAGACATCAACACCTGTTTTAATTTGTCTGGCTGCAAGTAAAGCGGTAATATTTCCTAATGTGCCGCCTGAAGTTAGAAAACCATCTGAATCCGTCCCAAAACCTACAAGTTTTGCCATCCAGTTGATTAAGCTTTTTTCGATAACTGTACTTACAGGTCCCATTTCAAAAACAGCAGTGCTGTTATTCAATAGTGAAGAGGTCATATCACATAAAATGGCTGCCGGTAAAGAGGGAGCTATCTGGTGACCCAGATAGTGTGGATGGTGCAAGTGATTTGATTGTGACAATGCTCTTTTTGTCAAATCTGCCAGATTTCCGGTAGGTTCTGTGGAGAAATTATCAGGCCATTTTTTTAGCATTTTTTCAGGAGTTGAGTATGGTAATGACTGTTTAATATTCTTGGATATAGCCTGATTCAAATAATCAGCTAATATATCAACTATTTGATAACCTTGTTTGCGGAATATTTCAGGGTTATAAGCTTCTAATACTTTATTTATGTCTAAATTGGCTTCAGGTTGCATTTAGAAAGCTCCTTTAATCATATGTTCTTTGTATTTATGTACAAACTTGTTTGCTTGTTATACTCTTAATCTAACGACAATTTTAAAATTTAACTATGCTATAAAAATACTAAAACGAAAACTTTATTTCATTAACCTGCATAATTTAATATGGATAAATAATAAGAAACTGAGTTGAAAAATCTCTAATAGTAATGAGGATTGATTATGCTTAAAAAAATAATATTCAAATACTTTACATCAATGCTTATAATGATTTTAGGACTGATAAATCTTCCTGCATATAGTAAAAGTGTAACTCCTAATGCAAAAACACGTAATGTGATTCTGTTTATAGGAGATGGAATGCAAAAAGAGCACGAAATTGCAGCCAGTAGATATTTAACAGGTATTGATAATGGATTAATATGGAATCAATTTCACTATAAAACTTATGTATCAACCTGGAATGTGGATTCTTATAACAGATATGCTTATAGCTTACAGAAACCCGCTTTTTCCTATGAGAAATTTGACCCTTTAATTGGCTACAATCCTACATTAGGTGGTGATAAACCTTATCCTGAAACAACAAAAATTGATGATAATTACTTTTTAAAGCCTCTTCTTAGAAATAAAGAAGATAAATCAGCTAAGGTTCCGGCAACTGACTCAGCTGCTTCTGCTACAGCTATTGCAACAGGTATAAAAACAGAAACAGGGAATATTTCATGGTTACCCGGTGATGAAGATGGTGCAAAAATTAGAACAATTGCTGAAATTGTAAGAGAAAAAAACGGAGCATCTATAGGGGTTGTGACAACCGTTCCGTTCAATCATGCCACTCCTGCTGCTTTTGTAAGTCATAATGTTGACAGAAATAATTATTATACAGGTAAAAAAGGATATAAGAGTTTAGGAATAGCCGAAGAAATCATTAAAGTTACAAAGCCTGATGTTGTGATTGGTGGTGGGAATCCTAATTTTGACAGAAAAGGATATTTAAACAAGAAACTATATAAAGAGCTTCTCCTGTCGGATGATTATATTATTTCAGAACGACTAAATGGAGAAAACGGAGCCATTGGTCTATTAAATACTTCAAATACAGCATTTGAACACGATAAAAAGCTGTTTGGACTTTATGGAGGGAAAAATGGCAACTTTGAATCGCCAATTCCTGCACATTCTCCTGACAGTCCTATTGTAAAGAGAGCAACACTTGAAAATCCAAGTCTTGCAGAATCAACTGTTGCTGCATTAAATGTTTTAGGTAAGAATCATAAAGGATTTTTCCTAATGGTTGAGCAAGGAGATATAGACTGGGCTAATCATTATAATGACTATAAGTCTATGATTGGCTGTGTTTGGGATTTAAATGAGGCAGTTAAGGCTGCAATTAATTTTATCGACAAGCCCGGTGATGATATTGACTGGAATAATACTTTAATAATAGTTACGGCAGATCATGCAAACAGTTATATGAGGCTAAATAACGCTAAAAAACTATGTAAAGTATGTTTACCCAAGCAGAGAAGATATCTTGGCTTCATAGGAAAATGGGTGTATCCAGGTAAAGAAGTCAAATATAGTCTTGGAAATCATACAAATGAGCTTGTATCGCTTTATGCAAAGGGTAGTGGAAGTAATTTATTTAAGAATTATGAAGGAATATGGTATCCAAAAACCAGAATTATAGATAATACTCATATATTTCAGGTTATTGGAAAGTCATTAGGTTTAAGTGATATAGATTCTGATTTATTTTCTAACAAAAAATAATTCCACTGAAAAGCTTATTAAATAAAATTAAGAAGTTTTTCAACTATTGATTACCAATCTATTAAATGTTTTATAGATTTTAACAAACATAAATATACAAATTAAATAGTTAAATCACTTATATTTAAGTGAATAAGTATTAATATAAGCTTAATAAACCTTTTCTTTTACGCTAAAACTCTTTACAAAATAATTAATTAAGGTTAGTATTTTACAAATATAAAAAATACGCTTATTTAAGATGATCGGTGAAAGATATTATGAGAGCAGATTTAGCTTTACAGGAATTACTGGAAGGCAATAGAAGGTTTGTAGAATCAAGAAGTATTTACCCTAATCAAGATATTGATCATAGAAGGAAAATTGTTGAAATACAACAGCCTTCTGCTGTAGTTGTTACGTGTTCTGATTCTCGTGTTCCTCCTGAAATCATATTTGATCAGGGGCTTGGAGATTTATTTGTTATAAGAATAGCAGGAAATATTTTAAACAAGCATATTATTGGTTCAATTGAATATGCTGTGAAGTATGTAAATGTTCCATTGATTATGATTCTCGGGCATGAAAATTGTGCTGCAGTTGACATAACATTAAAAAATATTGTGACTGATAGTTGTATTGATAATGTTTTTGAGACAATCAGACAAAATATAGGAGAAATCGATTTAAGTCAGGAAGATATTCTAAATATTGCAATCAAGAAGAATGTTGATACAGTTATAAATGACTTGAAATCATCATCTATAATAATCTCTGAGCTAGTAAATGATGATAAAGTCAAAGTTGTAGGCGCATACTACGATTTTAAAAGTGGAATAGTTGACATTATCAATAAACAGTCTTACTGTTCTTTTAGTCTCAGTTCATAATAAGCATTGCAGCAAGGGCAGCTCTTTTCGGCTTTTTTTAGAAGTTTTGAGAATCTATGTTCCGGAAATTTTCTTGCATAAATACAAAATGGGCAAATTTGACATAAAAAAGCAAGAAATTGTTTGATTTTCATTTTCATAAATTTATCCTATTCAATAATCACAACAGCTTTAAAGTCAGACATTTAGCTGATCCACCAGCTTTAATAAACTCACTGAAGTCTATTTCGTGGGTTTCAAACCCTTCTTCATTAAGTTTATCTTTTAATCTTTCTGTAGAATGGTTCATAATTATGGATTTATCTATACATACAGCGTTACAGCTGAATTTAACAGCTTCTTCCTCTGTTACAGGTATTCTTTTTTCTTCCGGAAACTCATTTTCTATGATTTTATTATCATATTCATTAAAAGCTCCGGGATAATACATCAAATACCCATCTGTTAACGGGCAAAAACAAGTATCTAAATGGTAAAATCTTGAATCAATTAATTCAAAGGGAACGACTCTAATGTCTAATAATTTCGAAATATATGGATAAGCATCTTTATCGCTTCTAGGGACATAGCCGGCATATAAGGTATCTCCTGAAAACAAAGCATCTCCTGCGCCTTCAAAACAGATATTTTCAGGTAAAAATTCTACAATAAACCCAGTTTTTCTAAACCATTCAGCAAAAAATGTTTCTTCCCGTTGTCTTTCTTTGTATCTGAATCTGCTAATTACGGCACGATTTTTGTAGATAAGAGCAGCATTAGCCGTAAAAGTAATATCAGGCAATCCTGGCTGTGGTTCCATTGTCAAAATTTCTACGCCGAGATTATTTATTAATAAATTTTTAAATTCAGTCCATTTTTCAAAAGCATATTTATTGCTGCTTTCAGTCCCTAATTTCATCCAGGGATTTATTTCATAATCAATGGCATAGTAATTAGGGGAACACATAAATATTTTTTCTGTTAATTTTTCTTTTTGTTCAAATATTAATTGTTTATCTTCAGCCATATTTTTCTTTCTCATTGATTATAGACTATCTAATTTAAGTAAAACCAAAGAAAAATTACATTAACTGGTAATATAATTTTTCTTAGTTAACCTGAATTACTAAATCAATAAAATGCTTGATATAATTGTATATGTAACTGCTTGAAATTTCAATGATATTTCAATAGTTGTATTTTGGCTTGATAATTATGTAAAAATATCATTATTTTTAGTATTTTCTTCATTTTTTAGCAAATAAAATTATATAGATTTGATAAAGGGCTTTATCCACCTTTAGGGTGGCAGGGGTGGGTTTTTGAGAATTTTGGCTAAAATTAATTAGCAATTCAAGTTATTTAAAGAAAAATTTAGTGATATCCATAATTTGACACACATAATATAATTATAATGATATTACTATGGGGGATACAATAATGATTGATATTACTAAGCTGGATCCAACAAAAACATATGTGGGCTATGAAGTAGGAACAAACAAGGTAGCAAAGAAGATTCAGGCTATATGCAAGAGAGATGCACAAAAAATATTTTCTCATAATAAGCCCAAAGAAAATGAGTTTGCTACACATGTTTTTAGCTTTGTGTGGAATACAGATTCAAATAAATGGTTTATTTATGAAAGTCATTTTGTATATGACGGAGTCAGAAAATATGATTATGATGCCTGGCTTCAAATGCAGAAAAGGGATTCTGCTAAACAATATTTCGTTTTTCCTTTTGAATTATCAATTCCGGTTTTAGATTTTTATGAAAAATATAATCTTGGCTATGGTTGTGGTCATATTGAAGATTTATCTATTGGAGAAATTTGTCAAAAAGGAGGCTTAAGCTGGCCTAATTATCCTGGAGTGACAAGTTCTGAGTATTTAGCCTTATGTGATGTTGATTATAAAGTATGCAATAAATTTCAAATCCTTCCTCAAGAAGTTAAACCTGTTCATTATCAGGCTTATGGGGTTGAGGTTCTTGGAAAAGAGGGCTTAATCTGCGGAAATAATTAAATATTTATTAACTAAGATAAAATCTCCTGCGAACTTGTGTAGGAGATTTTATTATTCACAAATAACAAAGTAGAATCTTTGAGCTATAATATAAATTGAATATTTGACAAAAATAAGTTTTAAATAGGTATAGTGACAAAATAAACTAAAATGAATGACTATAAAATATTATTCGTTATAGACAAAATTGAACTTAAATACTTTGAATTTAACCAGTTGGTAACATCTTTCTGGTTAATTAAAGAATGCAACTTAAGAAACCAGGAAGTATTTATAACGACTGCTGATAAGTTATCTTTAAACGGAAACATTCCTGAAGCATTTGTCTATAAGACAAAATTAAGCACTTCAAATGATAATATTGAGCTAACATATGGCAATAAAGAAGTTCTTGCCAGGCTTAATGATTTCGATATGATCCTCTTTAGGCCTGATCCTCCTGTAGATATGGATTATATTTTCTCTACTTATATTTTAAATTTCGTTGATGCTGCAAAAACAATTATTGTTAATAATCCAGCCGGGATAAGAAAAGCAAATGAGAAACTTTATATTAACAATTTTCCTGAACTGGTTCCTGATAATATAACCACCTCAAATATAAGTTTAATCAAGGATTATCTTGATGAAAGAGAAGAGATAATCGTAAAACCTTTAAATAAATGCTTTGGAAAAGGAGTTTTTTATCTCAAAAAAGGGGATAAAAACACTAATTCTATTCTTGACCTTGTTACTAATAATGGTACAACGGTTGTAATGGCTCAAGAATATCTCGCTGGAGCTAAGAATGGTGATAAAAGGGTTATTATAATAGGTGGGAATGTTTTTGAGGAAGCAATAATAAAGGTGTCAGGTAAAGGAGACTTTAAGTTTAATACCCACAATGATGAATATTTGAAAAAAGGGTATTTAACTGATGAAGAAAGAGAAATGGGTAATATAATTGCTCCGAAATTACTTCAAAATGGTCTTTTCATGGTTGGATTAGATGTGATTGACAACAAAATAATAGAGATTAATGTTACCAGTCCTTGCTTCTTCATTAAAGAGATTAATCAAATGTTTAATGTAAGATTAGAAGCGAGAATTGTGGATTATTTAGAAAGCTTGTTATGGCCTACAGAAGCTAGTTTATTATTGTCTGTATAGTTCTTGTATTTTAAATAATAAATAAAAAGCGCCAAATTATTTATTTAGCGCTTAGATTGTGTTGAGAATTCGAGAAAGTTGATTTTGGGGAGTTAGGATGGTTGTTTTATAAACTCACTTTTATATTTAGATAGAACTTCTAATCCAAATATAGTTACTTCTCTTAGTGAATATACTGGTTGGTCTTTGCTGCAAACTGCATTCAAATCGCATTCTCTCTCTTGAAGCACTTCATTATAAGCATATTTTAAGTTTTTCATTTTAATTCTCCTTATGTTAGAGTTATATAGACTATTAATTAAGTATTAGACTGGTATTTACAAGCAATTAAGTTTATTCTTGTATTCTGGTATTAGTATACCAGAATTATTTTATAATGTCAATCATTAAACTTATTGCTGAAAATATTCCGGATTTTGCCTGTTTGAGCAACTAAGGACAGTGTAAAAAATACTTATGGATTTTTCATCAAAATCCATAAGTATTTTTGTAGCCTGCTTCCTGTGCGAAGCGGGAGCTGTGCAAGCTCATTCCTGTAACCAGCAAATAATCGAGCAATAAAAAATGCGTAAGTATTTTTTATTGCGTCCTTAATGCTCGACTACACAAAATTTGAAAGGTTAAAATAGTGAAAAATATTATTTCAGGGAGGTAAATTTTCTCCGTCGGTGCTAACGCACATAATTAAGACTGGAATAATACACACTGTCATCCTGAGTGACATAGTCACTTTTCCAAGTCATCAATCATTCCAGTAACACGCATTGTCATCCTGAGGAGCGAAGCGACGTGAGGATCTTACCAATGTACAACTTTAATGTTAATTTTTAAATAGTGTATTATACAGATTGCCACGGGCTAAAGCCCTCGCAATGACAGGGATTGCTTTTAACATATTATTTACAAATCTTACCACCAGTTAGTATTTTCTAGGGTTAACCAGATTTAGTGAAGGCTTTTCTTAAGAATTAAATGGTGTTTAAAAGCATTATAAGAGAGTAAAAGAATTTTTAGTAGGGCAGGCTCTAAGTTAAACAAGATTCTTCTATAAGCTTAAAAAGTCACACATATATTTCTCTTTAAGTTTATTATTTATCTGCAACTACAGTTTCTTCAGGCTTCTTAGTATAATAATACTTCTTTTTAGCTTCATTAATACCATTTTTAACTTGTGAGGAACGGGATCCCAAATCTTTGACAGGCGGTCTAAATGAAGGAGAAGTAACTGAAACTGGGGTTTGATCTTGTTTTATAAATAAGTTCATTTTTTTATAGTCAAAGCATTTTTCCCAGCGAGCTATAACAGCTGTAGCAACACAATTTCCGATTAAGTTAACAGTTGTTCTTCCCATATCAAGAATTTGATCAATACCAAGAAGAATTGCCACGCCTTCTATCGGTATATTAAAGCTAACTAATGTACCTGTTAGGATTACAAGGGATACTCTGGGAACACCCGCTATACCTTTACTTGTAAGCATAAGAGTTAGCATTATCATTATTTGTTGAGTTAAAGATAATTCAATACCTGAAGCTTGAGCTATAAACATGGTTGCTAAGGATAAATATAAGGTACTTCCGTCTAAATTAAAAGTATAGCCCATTGGCATTACAAAGCTGACTATTTTCCTTGGTGCGCCAAATTTTTCCATTATTTCCATAGCTTTTGGTAAGGCTGCTTCACTGCTGGCAGTTGAAAATGCCAATATAGCAGGAGCTCTTAGGGCTTTTACCATATTAAGGAAAGGTATTTTTACAAGTTTACATGCAATTACAAGAACAGAAATTACAAATAAAGTCAGGGCAAGATAGGTTGCAAATATTAATTTGGCGTAAACTCCAAGTATTTGTATCCCATTATGTCCAATTGTAGCTGCAATAGCTGCAAATACCCCGATTGGAGCAAACATCATTACGATTTCAGTAAACTTAAACATTATTTCTGCTAAGCAAGAAAAAGCATTTAGGATGGGTCGACCTTTATCGCCTATTGAAGCAAGGGCAATTGCAAAGAATATTGAGAAAAAGACTACTTGTAATAAATCTCCTCTTGCCATTGCATCAATAATACTGGTAGGAACTATATGAGTGAATGTATCAGCAAATGTGGTATGTGTTTTTGTTGCTGCAATATTTGAAACTTCTTGCATACTTGCGGCTGATACGTTTAATTCTACTCCTGAACCCACCTGGAAATAATTTGCGGTAGCAAGTCCTATTATAAGTGCTAAAGTAGTAACTATTTCAAAATAAACTAATGTTTTTACACTTGTCTTTCCAAGACTCTTAAAGTTTCCATGGCCAGCTATTCCAACTATAAGAGTTGAAAGTATTAATGGAGCTATAATCATTTTTATCATTCTAAGAAAAACATCTGCTAAAGGTTTTAGTGAAGCTCCAAAAGTCGGAAATAACCACCCTACCAAGATTCCTAAAATTAAACCTGTAAAAATATACAAGGTGAGTCTGGATTTTTTCATCAATAATTTTCTCTTCTGCCCGGTCTCTATCAACACATATTTTTAAAAAGACTAGCATAAAATTAATTGCTATAAAATCATTACTTCTTAACTAAAGTTAATTTTTTATGATTCTATACCAATAAAA
>MFRQ01000067.1 GCA_001784615.1 Candidatus Melainabacteria bacterium RIFOXYA2_FULL_32_9 | reverse complement strand
TATTTCTCCTTTTTTATTACTTGCTATCTAGGCCTCACATATATATAAAAAACTCTAATGATATAAAAAATCAATAAAGAGTATATATCGTTACAGTTGTTTATAATACATAAATAATCGATCATAGATCGATTATTGGGCTTATTTAATATGTTTAGCTAATATATAAGGAGGAAAGAAAAAATACTTACTGATGTCATGCCGGACGTGTTCCGGCATCTATATAGTTAACGCTTATAGCTTTTATTTGCATACAGGATAGATCCCGAAATAAATTCGGGATGACATTCTACTGTTTTTTAGGTAAAAACTTTTTCTTGCATACTTATTTACTTAAAAGTGTGGTTTAGCTACTAAGAGCCTGTCTGACTAAAAATATAAAAATCAGGCTATGATATAATTACAGGCTCGTCTTTTGGACTTAAAGTTGCAAGCGGCTTGCTTGGCAAGGCGATTCAACTTTAACAAGACAGCTTCTAAGAATGACGGTGCGTGTCATCCTGAGTGGTAGCGAAGGATCTCTGAGATTCTTCACTTTGTTCAGAATGATAAAAATACAATTTTTCGCTAAATATTCTGTTAAATTAGTTAATTCTGCCGTCCAATTGAATTTATCAGCCTTTCCATATATTAATTCAAAATATAATATATGGAGGAGAAAACTATGTTCGTACCTGCCGTGCTTACATTTATTTTGTTGCATATTGCTTTTGGCTTAGCGATTGGATTTTTTGTTTTGATGTTTGCTCTTAAGCAAGAAATAAGATGGTTCAAAATATTAGGTTCAGTATTTGGATGGATTATTATAGGACTATCAGCATTACTTATGTTAGTAGCAACTATTTCAGCAATAAGAGCCCCAATGTATGGTCCTTATGGCCCAATGCATCAAATGACAAAACAAGAAAGGGCATACAAACCTTGTCCTAATTGTCCTTATCAAACTCAGGAGCCAAAGGAGACCAAGTAAATATGGTTGAAAAGAATGATCAAAGTAAAAAGGATTTCACTTTTTTAAGAGAGGAAATTGTTGACACCCAGCAAAAGCGGCGTGAGTGTTGTATAAGAAAAATGGCATATATTGTAGGTCTTTTTGGCGCTGGTTCCTTATTTACACTCAGTGCATACACGTATGGTTCTATCATTCTTTTATTCCTGACCCCACTTATTGCTTTAGCATTTGACATTTATATTGTAAGTGAAGATTTTTGCGTGAAACGTATTGGGAATTTCTTGAAAACACGGGAGCCAGAGGAGTCTCCTGAATATACGGAGTGGGAAAAATTCGTTGAGTTAAATGATGATACTCTTTTTCCTATGGCATTCTGGCTTACAACTGTGTTAATTTATGCTGCATCGTACTTTACATTACGTTCTCTGCCTGGTGTTAATCCTGCACTGATAAAAACATGGAGTATAGCTATTTTATCAGGTGTTAGTTTACTGGCAGCTTTTTCTCTTTATCTTAGAGAAAGACCCGTTTTACAACCAAAAGATTAATCAATCTTTAAAAATCTATTAACCCAGCCAAATAAAACCATAAGCTCGTAAGGTTTTGGTAAGTATAAGTCTGCGCCTGCGTCAAGGACTCTTTCTTTGTCATGAATAATTGTAGAAACAATAATTTTAAGATTTGGAAACTTATTATTAGCTTTAATTTGTCTACAAATTTCTAATCCCATTTCTGGATCTTTATCTCCAGTATCCAGTAATATCAAGTCTGGTTTATTTTTCTCAACAACAGCAACTACTTCATTGGCACAACTTGTTGCTTCTGCAATATATCCCTGCATTTCAAGAGTTGTTGTCAATAAATAAGCAAGGGCTGCATCTGATTCAAAAATAAGTATTTTTCTCTTAATCTCTTCAACCTTATCAACACTTCCTTCACCACAAATTTTAGGTCTGTCACTTATCCAGGAAGAGCCTGATTGAGCTTTAGCAAGTTTATGCATATTTATAACGGCAGTCAATGCTTCCTGATAATTGTTAAATGCCCTATGCTGATTAGAAATAATGCCTATACTGGTTGCAACAAGAGATACTCTTATTCCTGCTTTCTCATCACCATCCAAAATTAAATAACCCCTTTTTGCATCTTCAACGTTATAAAATCTTGGTGATACCGAGTCAAATGCAAAATTCAAAAATGCAGCTATTTTATCAGCTTTAAGAGGATCAGTCAGGATAATAAAGCTGTCTTCTCTGATATGTCCCAGAAAATCACCTTTATCTAGAGAAGACTTAAGTATGGCAGTATATGTTTTAAGAACTTTATCAGTTGCAATATAACCGTAAATATCGGTATATGGTTTTAAATCATCTATATCAAGATACATTAAAGCCCATTTAGCCCCTGACTTTATAGTTCTGTTTATAACTTTGTAAGTTACATTAGCTAGAGGCAAGCCTGTAATAAGGTTGGATAATTCTTCCACATGACGTCTTAAATGAGCAAAAATCCTTGCTGAAAATTCTGCTGAATCAATGGGCTCACTCATATAATCATCAGCCCCGGATTTCAATGCGTTTAATTTGTCGTCAAGATAACTCGACTTAGATAAAACCACCAAAACAGGTCTATAAAGACTGCTTTTCTTCCTGATTTGCGCACATAAATCGTTTATATTTTCCTCAAAATTATCTGCAACAATAATAAGATCGGGTTCCAGTTCCTCGATATTATCAAACGCTTCTTGGAGATTATGAGAAATAACAGCATGAATATAGCAATCTTGCTGAAGTATTCTTTTATACTTCTGCGACATTTCTGTTCTAGGATCAATTATTAACACTACTTGTACTTGCATAACCTTATTTCTCCAGGAACTTTTGTGCGGCATGTTTTTCAGGAGTTGCTGCAAAAAGCCTTGTAATAAATGTGGATCCTTGCTGTTCATTATTCTCAACAGAAATATGCCCACCCATATTCTCAACAAGATATTTAGTAATATATAACCCTAATCCTGTACCTTCTGTTTGTCTGGTTAAGGGATTATCAATTCTTGAAAATTTGGTAAAAATCTTAGGTAAAAACTCTTTTGGAATTCCAACTCCCTGGTCTACAACTTTTATCTCAAGAAAATCAGGATTATCAGGAACAAACCCTGCTTTAATTTTAACAGTTGTTCCTTTATTAGAATATTTTATCGCATTATCAATCAAGTTGGTCATTATTTGCTCTAATTTATCAGTATCCGCCCATATTGGAGGCAAATTAGGAGTTATTTCAACCTTAATATTATGATCTACAGCTTTCAGAGAGATATTCTGCAAGACAGGATCAAGAAATTCTTTAAAATTAACTGCTTTATATATAGACTTATCCCTCTTGGATTCAAGCCTTGATACAGTAAGTAAATTCTCAACAAGTCTGGTTAATCTGTCAACCTGACTCTTAATAATACTGATAAATCTTCTTTGCTTTTCTGCATCTAGCTTATCACCAGCAATCAATAGCGTATCAGCAAAACCTTTTATACTAGTAAGTGGTGTTCTTAGCTCATGACTTACTGTACTTACAAAATCCATATGTGCCTGATTCAAACAGGCTATATCCGACAAAGCAGAAATAACAAAGAGAAAATAATTACCAAAAGTCTTATGATTAATTCTAACTGGAATTTTATTGTTATTTTTATCTTTAATTTCAGCTATATGAATAAATTGCTCAGGAATATAAGTTGAATCTTTCTTGCTTGTGCAAATGGGACAGCTAACTTTATCCAGCACTATTAATTCAGAACTATATTTGCCAATTAACTCATCTTTCTTAAAGCTTATAAGCTCTTCAATTGATTTATTAGCATCGATAATCTTAAAATCTGAATTACAAAGTAATATGCCTTCCGGTATATTCTCAAAAATATCTTTATAAAATTCCAAACTGTTTAACACAATATCTATTCCCCTAAATATTATACCAATTTTAAGATAAATAAGAAAAAAGTTTGATAGCTATAAAATACTAAGGAACAAACAAAAAATTATTGCGTATTTTAAAACTCAAATCTGTCATTGCGAGCGAAGCGAAGCAATCCATTAAATAATGCTATAATTTGGATTGCCACGTCGGGCTTTCAGCCCTCCTCGCAATGACAATATCACTTTATGCGTAAGTATTTTTTGTTACCTCCTTAATATGCCCCTACTTCAAGAGAGAAATAGGAGCATATTACAGATATAATAAGCTAAAATATGATTATTTTTTAAAAATATTGCTTACCTCATTTAAAGCTTTTTTTACCTCTATTTGATAATTCTTACTTTTAACCTTTAAATCGGAGCGATTAGGAATTAATTCGTCAAATACTGATAAGAAATAACCTTTATCTTCAAGATCTTCAACAAACATTCCAACTGACTGAGCCAACAGCTCATGAGCCTGAATTTCCTGATTAACAGATTTACTAAAGGCATTAGCAAACAGGTTTATTCCTTTTCCACCCATTTCATCAATATTTTTAAGTACTTGCTGTTTAAACCCAGCTAAAGTTTCCTTAGTATCAAATCCATTTTGCTTATATATTTCCTCAATTTTTGCAAAATAATTGTTAGCAAACTCTTTTGGTTTAATAGATGCAATTTGATCTTTTGGTATTGATTCAACAAATTCTTTAAATGTTTTAGTAATAAGGGTCAGTTCTTTTCCGTGTTGATTAACAACTTCCAGGCCACCCTTTACAGATTGCACATACTTTGCAGGTTTATCCCGCATTAAATAATTTACAACGTTATTCGTTAATCCCGTATGCTCAACAAAGAGTTTTAATGTACTTTCTTTATTATTTGAGTCTCGCAGAGCATTTATGATAGAATCCAGCCCTTCAGGGGAAGTTAATGATTTATTTTCCCCTCTAATTTTAAGAGCAAAACTTGGATCTTTAAACTGCTCAGCAATTTGAGACATTTTTCCTTCACCGATATTATTCATTAATTCAAATTCGAGTCTTGCATTTTGTGCAGCTTTTAAACTAGCAGTCATATAATTAGACCAGGCATCAACCAAAACACTATCAGATGAATCTTTTTGCAGATTATTCTGATCTATTTTCAATAATTCCTTTGTCATATAATTAAGGAATTCTTTTGGATGTTCTGTTAGATGACTTTTGCCTACTTGTTTGACTGTGTCAATAAATGATTGCTGCGTTTCTTTTGAACCAGGATTATTGCCAAAATCTTTAGTCCATTTATTTAACATTTCAATTATTTTATCCTGATCCCTTGGTATTATATTTGCTTTTACGAAAGTATTTGACATCACATTCAAACCTTGTTTGAGAAATTTTATTTGCTTATCTGTCTCTTCAAACTTTAAGGGATCATCTATATGCAGATCTCTATTTTGCTTTAACTCAGATATAGCAGTTATAACTTTACCCATACTTTTTAGATTTGCAGCAGCATTCTGCTTTATCGTTTCCTGAGAATATACGCTAATTTCAGGTATAGCAGATCTAACACCATATTGATTAAATATTTGCTCTTTATTTTCCAGGCTATTAAGATGTGAAAGTGCTACAGAAAGAGTTCTGTAAATTATATACATAGCCTGTTTTGATGAATCAACTTTACCATTTTCAGTATTATCCTGTTTTATTTCATCAAGAACTTTATAATAAGTTTGCTTGAATATGATATCAGATAAAGTCTCCATAGCTCCCTCATTCATGCCTCTGATTCTCTGAACAAAGGTATAAGGGTCATCGAGTTTAATTCCAAGCTCTTCTGCATTTGAATTTTCCAATAACTCATCGAGTTTCTTAGAATCCATCGTAGTAAGATTCTTGTAAACTTCCATAAAAGCCTTATCATCTTTAGGCTCAAATTTCTTATCAATCCAGTTAACTACGGCTTTCCCAAGTGGAGCTTTTTCAAACTCAGAAACTAAATTAACATTTTGATCTAACAAGGCTTTGATTGAATCATTTTTGAATAAATTTTTAAAATTATTTTTTTGAACATCGATCAAATAATTATGTATATTATCAAGTTCTTCTGATGTTTTGGCATTAATAACAGATTCGTAAGCTCCTGGTGAAAATTGATCTATGATATCCATCATACATGCTTTTTTAAGTATAATTTTCACCGGATGATCATTTGGAATTTTATCTAAGTCTTTTCTTGATTCTATGCCTCCAGGTAATTCTAATTGCTTATTATATGCAGAATCAGATCCTCTTATCAATTTTAAGATATCTGTTTTAAGTTCACCAGATTCTTTCTCAATTTTTGATACTTTTTCAAAATTTGAGTCTAATTCTGGAATTTTTTTGCCATAATTATCTTTCAATCTGTCAAAAAAGGTTTTAACAGTATTTTTACTACCTTGCCTGCTAAGAACACCTTGCATTAGATCATTAGATTCTTCTTCAGCATCAGCATTTTCACCTCTTAAAATCATATCCATAAATACAGGATATTTATCTTCTTTATAGATTTCTAATCCTTTTAAATTCGGGATTTTTACTTTATTTGTTCCCAGAGCAGATATAAAGTCGCTTTCCGTTACACCTGTAGTGTAATTAGGAGAAAATATATATCCATACTCACCACCATAACCTTTAGTCCCATAATCGGTTCTAAGATTTCCGGCAGGATCTTTCCATAGGCTATATTTATCGTTTTTAGAACCCCAGACTTTATCCCAACTATCCTTTTCTTTTTCTCCCCAGGTATTGTCATGATAAAAGACTCTTTCTTTATTTTTTCTTCCTGTTTTGGGGTCTATAATATCTGCATAATCAACATCATAGAGATACTGGGCATGTCCAGTATATTTTTTATTGCTAACATTAGTACTATCAACACTTCCACCTTTGCCATTTTGTATGTGATCAGCACTTTTTTGGACATTTCCCTCAACATAATGAGGTGTACCGCTAGCTTGTGTAATAATACGCGCTTGTTGTCCAGTATAAAGTCCACTGCGACCTTCCTCTCCAACATAATAATGTCCGAGAGTTTTACCTGCGCGATTATATAATTCATCTAATTGTGGAGCCAATTTATGGTTTAAATCTTTATAATTTCTAACAGTTTCTCTTCTGATTTTTGAATAGTCTGATTCTATTTTCTTTAAAATCTCTTTTTGGCCTTCTGAGAAAGTATATGGTTCAGGCATTTCTAATTTTTTACCTTCTCTTCTTGCAAGTTTTTCTTGTTCTCTATACTTTAATATTTCATCAAATTTTGCTTGCAAACTATCCAATGTTTTTCTTGGTAAAATGTCACCTCTATTTTCAAGTTTTTTGAGCAAAACTTCTTTTTGCGCTGGAGCCTTTAATTCTTTTGCTAAATTATCAAGTTTCTCTGGTATGTCAAGTTCTCGTTCTTTTTGCACACGATAATATGCTGCCAGTTTAAACAAATTCTCATAATGTGTTGCTTTTGATTCTGGAGAATGTTCTCTTGCTTTTTCTTTACTTTCTCCAATAACAGATTCAAAAGCTGTATACTCGTTAAATATTTTGTTTATTACACTATTTAATCTTGATTCTTGTAATTCAGGAATTTCCGCATGAATTATTGATATAAGCTTTTGCTTTTTAACAAGATCATCTTCCCTTGAATCAATTCTTAAGTTTTTATCTTCAACTTCTTTTGGATATAACAATTTTTGTGACAAAGATGCTATTTTTCTCTCATCACTTTGTGGTGATAGTTCCTTAAGGGTGTTGAAAACACTCGTATAAGACAAATTAGCTGTACGAGTAAGCCTGGCATCAAGATCATCACCATCAGCCTTATCTCTTTTATTATATTCTTTTTCAAGATCTTTAACGATTTCTTTAGTTTTAATTGCTGCTCTTAACAAATTCTGCTCAGGTCTATATTCAGGAGCCATATCAAGAACTAAATGACTATCCTGCATCATGCCATAATTTTCTTTATCAAACGGAATAAATTTTTGCCCTTGTAATTCCCCATTACCAGCAGAATCAGCTATATGCATCCAATTAAGCGCAGAAGCATCTGCAATCCTGTATCCTTGACGAATTGCTTCCGTAAAATCAAGTTTAGGCTTTTCTACGGTAATTTTTTTCTTGTGATCAGTAACATCGTAAACTTCCATTGTAGGCTTATCATCAAACTCAGAAAGCAGGTTTGCTACATGAGTCAATTTATGTTCATGGGGTAAAGCTTTTCTAACTATAGAAATAGCCGCACACATTCCATGATATCTCTGATTTGTTTTTTTAATTGCCAATTTATCTTCATCTGGAGTTTTTACAATAAGATCATTTAGTGTTTCTGATAAAATTTGAACTTTTTTATCTTTCAGCTGTGGATTTATTTTGTATTCAGGTGACATTAAATGTGAAAGGAGCTTTAAACATTCAACTTTTTCAAAAATTGAAGCCTCTGAAGAAGCAAGAAAATAATCAATATTTCTTTTACTGGATTCTTTATGCCCTTGTAATTCTTGAGCCTCTTCTTGTGATATATTTACAGGTGCTTTATTAAACTCTTTTGAGTCTAATATTTTATTTCTTAAACTTACAGCTTCCTGCTCTTTTTGAACAGTGGGATTAGCTGATAACCAGTATAATTTGCTTGCATCTTCATCTGTTTTTACCGGTTCTGGAAATAACTTGGTAAATTTATCTTCTAATGCTGATTTATTGTCTGCTGTATTATTATCAAGAGCTTTTTTTATTGAGGTTTTTAATATTTCTTCCCAATTAACATTTTGCTTATTTTTATTATTGGCAATAGTTGAGTTTCTATCTAAAAAACTACCTAAAGCAGAATTTTTCTTAACCCCGTATTTAAGATCTTCTGCAACTGATAATAAAAATTCTATATTTTCATTGGAGTTATCAGCTGAAATTCTATCGATAGCTTCTAATATTTGTCTTTCTTTTGGTTTAAATAGTGAACCTGAGTCCTGGGTTAGTTGATTAACCAGATTGTGATCCGTTCTTTTTCCTAAAAAGCTAACATACTTTTCTAACTTTTGCCCCGTAAAATTTAATTTATTCATTTTTACTTCCTACCACTAACTTACGACAAGATTCTCTACTTAACTCAATATGGCTTAATTTTAAGCTTTAAAACCCGTGATATTTTTTTGTTGATAGTTTTTGAAAAACATTTAACAAAAGTTAAATTAGTATATGATCCAACAAGGCATATCTTTCAAAAGATACACCTTACTTAAAAACCTTTTATAATGGCAAAAAAGAAGTCCTGATTGAATTTGAACCTCTTGAAAAATACAAATTTTATTATGTTAAGCGAATAAATATTCTGGTGATAATATCACCCAACTTAAGTCATCGAGTGCCAAGAGCACTAATTTGGGTACACGCTGGAATAATTGATGACTTAAAAACGTGACGGTGTCACCTTTGCAGCTGATGATCTAAAGTTATCAGTCATCGTTGGAGCACCACTAATATTTTTACTGACTCTTATTGTTCAATTTTGAAGTTATTACAAAAAATCTCGTGAAGTATTATACGTTGCTTTGGAGTTAGTAAATGACGTTTAGATAAGAAATTTTCAAGTGCATAATAACGTAATTGTTCTTGTTTTATAAAGATTTGCTTCTGCAATTCTTTTATTTGTATGTCTGAAACATCAGGATTAGTTAGTATAAGCTTTAAACGTTCCTGATCCCTAATTAATTTTGGACGAACTATTGAATAAATTCTTTCCCAATCTTTATCAAATTCTGCAAATTTCTGTTCTTGTCTGGGCGTTAAATTCAAGCATTCCCACCTGATATCAATGCCATTTTTTGCCTCTGCCAAAGCTGACATAGAATTAAATAAGAAAATAGCAATTACCAATGCAACAATAGAGTTAGTTATTCTCATATAAAATCGATATTACTCCTTCTTGGGGCATGGAAAATGCCTGTGTAAACAAAAAATCTTCAGCTTTTGCATATTTCACAAAAACAGGACGATCAGGATTAACTACCTTAGGGTTATGACCATATGCTTTTTTCATAATTATTGGTTCTATCGTATTCATGGAGAACCAACCCAACAATGCCATTATAAATATTGCGACAATTGAAGTTAATAACTCTCTTCTATGCTGAGTTTTATCCAGTTTTTCAAGAGTGTTATTATAAATATCTTTATTAGATGCATCTTTATCTGTGACAGACTTTATAAAGTAATTTTTTACAGCAAATTGGGTTGTCTTCAGATTTTCATAATCTCTTCTACAGTGTTTACACGCTAAAAGATGCTCACTTATTTTAACTATCTCATTTTTTGGAAGTTCTCTATCTAAAAATGCAGATAAATTACTATACATCTCATTACAAGTATCAACGTTATTAAGATCTGCTTCAACATCGGGCCATAAATTGAGTTCTTTATCCATATTACAAGTTGATTTTATATAACTGCTAAGTTTTTCTATCTTGTTAAGCTCGGTTTTGCAGCTAGCACAGCTATTCACATGTTCTTCGACTAAATAATGAAGTTTTAGATCAAGCTCTCCGTCAAAATACGCTGAAAGTTCATCTAAAACTTCATTACAGGCTATAGTTTTTATATTGCATATTCTATCAACTACAGTTGAAGCCAGATTAGATTCTTTATATTCAAATTTATCAGAAAAACCTTTTAATAATCCAGATAAATTCTTTATATTTTCAAGTTCTTTAGCACATAATGGACATTTATTTAGATGGTTATCCACCACATCAGCTTCTTCATCAGAAAGCTCGTTGTCAAAATAAGCTGATACCAATAGCTTTACATGATCACAAGAGACACTATTCTCCATTATGCACCTCTTTCTTCTTCGAGATAGGGCTTTATCTGTTCTTGCAACTTCGCTCGGGCTCTTGCTAATCTGGATTTTACAGTTCCTATATTAGTTCCGGTGATCTCAGCTATTTCCTCATAACTAAGCCCTTGTAGTTCTCGTAAGACGATAACTAGTCTAAACTGTTCCGGTAAATTTTCAATTGCTTCTTTAATTTTTTTATCAAGTTCGCTACCTAACGTCTTTTCTTCTGGCATCTTAGCTAAGTCCATTATATCTCTTGTAGGTGAGGATTCTTCCGCACTTGACTCCAAATAAGGAGTATCCATTGAAATAGTTGCAAGTCTTCTGGTCTTTCTACGTAATTCATCATAAAAAAGATTTGTAATAATCTGATTTAACCAGAATTTAAAGGTATTTGGATTTCTTAGATTTTTTATTGCTCTTGCCATTCTGAATAATACTTCCTGAGCCAGATCAGGTATATCAGTCCTATTAGGGTCAAGGTGATAGAGAGTGCTATAAACGATTCTCTCATTTCTTCTAACAAGTTCTTCAAGTGCAAGATGATCATCCTGCTGGCTTTTCTGTACCAGGTCGATCATCTCCATATTCCGATATATATCCCTTAAATTCCGCTTCAACCAGATTTCCCCCATTTATAATAAAATAGTTTAATTATCTTGATTTATATACTCTCTAGCTCCCTATATTCTATGTTCTAGTGTGATATAATCACTTAGGTATATAAATTTAGGCAAGCTAGATTTTTAAGTCACCGTTTTTCCAGTCATACATAAGTTACAAGTGATATGCATTTACATTTCTAGCAAATATTAAGGATATAACTTGAATAGGATAATTGACGCCAATTTAAATAGAGCTACAGAGGCTTTGAGAGCTATTGAGGAAATATCAAGATTTTATCTTGATAATAAAATTTTGAGTGAAAAATTAAAATTTTTAAGGCATCAACTTGCTAATATTATTGATGAAAACTATAAAAACTTACTAAATTCCAGAAATACACAGGAAGATGTTGGCATAGATATAAAAAATCCTACTCAAAAAGTAGATATATGGGATATTTATAAAGCAAATTTCAAACGTCTTCAGCAATCCTTAAGGGTTCTGGCAGAATTTGCTCAGGCTGAAGGTTTAAATATACAATTATTTGAAAATGCAAGATATGACTCTTATACACTGGAGAAAACTATGTTTGAAGAATTATCCAAAAAATTAAAAAAGAGAAAATTACAGGATAAAAAGCTGTATCTTGTTACTGACAGGAACCAATTTTCTTCTCAAGACGAATTTCTTGATGCAATAGCAGCAGCATTAAAAGGTGGGGTTCAAATTATTCAATTAAGAGAAAAATGTGCAAATGCCAAGGAATTTATTGAACTGGGAAGAAAAGTTAAGGAATTATGCTCTCTATATGAGGCTCTTTTTATAATTAATGACAGAGTTGATATAGCTCATATTATAGGAGCAGATGGAGTTCATCTGGGACAAGATGATATTGATATTGATTCTGCCAGGCACTTACTTGGACAAGATGCGATCGTAGGTCTTTCCACACATTCACCCGAACAGGCTCAGTCCGCTATCCAGTCAGGTGCTGATTATATTGGAGTAGGTCCTGTATTTACAACACCAACTAAACCAGGCCGAAAGGCAGTAGGACTTGAATATGTCGAATGGGCCTCAGAAAACACAGATATTCCCTGGTTTGCAATTGGCGGAATAAATCTTGATAACGTGGATGAAGTCCTTGATGCAGGAGCGTTAAGAATAGCTGTAGTTCGAGCTATAATTAATGCAGATAATCCTGAAAAAGCTGCATCACAATTTCTGGAAAAACTTATACTTAAAGAACACCAGCATCTATAAATATAATATTTAACAGGTAAATAAAATGAGTAAAAATATAGCATTATTAACTGACTTTGGGGATTTTGATAACTATGTTGGCGTTTTAAAAGGAGTTATATTAAGCATAAATCCTGATGCTAATATTATCGATATCACTCATAAAGTTGAACCTCAAAATATCTTACAAGCCAGCTGGGTTTTAAAAACATCGTATAAGTATTATCCCAAGGGTACAATTTTTTTATCAATAGTTGATCCGGGAGTTGGAAGCAATAGAAAAAGACTGCTTGTTAAAACATCTGAATATTATTTCATTGCACCAGATAATGGACTTCTTGGTTATATATTTGAAGATATTGAAAAAATAATAAATATAGAGAATTCCAGATTTTTTCTGGATGAAATAAGCTCAACTTTTCATGGCAGAGATATCTTTGCTCCTGTAGCGGCCTATTTAAGCCAAAATAAATATGATCTCGAAGAATTTGGAAGTAATCTTAATATAAATGAGGTTAAGAAGCTTAGCATAATTACTCCTCAAAAAGTTAACAGTCAAATTGTCGGACAAATAGTAAATATCGATCATTTTGGAAATATCATTACAAATATTCCAGCCAGTTTTTTATCTGATTCAACTAAATTATATTTAAAGGAATTACATATTAATATCTACAAGAATTATACAGAGGCAGCTAAAGGAGAATTACTCGCTATAGCAGGAAGCTCTGACACTCTTGAAATTTCTCAAAACTGCGGAAGCGCACAAAATACTTTAAGCCTGAAAATAGGAGACCAAATTAAAATTGAGCTTGAATAATACAATTATCAAAGCAAAAAATTTATCAAAAACTATAAAAAATTATCAAATTCTGAAAAATCTTGATTTTGAAATCCAAAAAGGTTCGTTTATCGGATTATTAGGCCCTTCAGGATCAGGTAAAACAACTTTACTTAATATATTAGGACTAATGGACAGTTTTTCAGGAGAACTATCCATATTAGGACATGACGTTAAAAGTCTTTCTAATACTGAAAAAGCAGAACTTCGAAATAAGAATATTGGGTTTATCTTTCAATCTCATCTTCTGCTACCCGAATTAAACCTGCTGGAAAACATTAAACTACCGCAACAATTAAGCAAAAATAAAGCTTTTGATGCTCTTGAAATTTGTGAATCAATTGGATTAAAAGATAAAATCAATAATCTTCCTTCAGAATTATCTACAGGTGAGCAGCAAAGAGGTGCTTTTGCAAGGGCTATTATAAATAAACCCCAACTTGTTCTAGCAGATGAACCCACAGGAAACCTTGATAAAAATAACAAGAAAATAATTTTTGATTTATTAAAAAAGTATTCCCAGGACTTTTCAGCCACAATTATCGTCGCTTCACATGATGAAATGGTTGAAAAATATTCAGATTATACTTTCCAGATAGATGACGGAAAACTTTTTTAATAAACCCCAATCGCTAATTAATTTTATTAAAAAATTCTCAAAACACCCACCCACAAACACCCATAGGTAGCAAAGAGGCTTCGCCTCTTTTGCAATTCTCTATAATTTTTGAGAATTTTTACTCAATATTCATGCTGGTTTTTAGCTAACT
>MFRQ01000066.1 GCA_001784615.1 Candidatus Melainabacteria bacterium RIFOXYA2_FULL_32_9 | reverse complement strand
CCTGATTTCAATAAACAAATCAAAATTTATTCATAAAAAACAGCTACCAATTTTTGGGTTTTTTTAATATTTGAGTTATGCGGTGGTCTTTGGTTACAGGAAGCAGGCTGTAAAAATCATAACGGATTTTTCATCAAAATCCTTAATGATTTTTTCTGCTGTCCTTAAAAATATTTTGCTTAATCAGAATAATTTTGATAGAAAATATGAATTTTATATGTTAAAAATGTTTAAGGTGGATATAAAAATTTCTTTTATGCGAATTTTTATGGATAACAGCTAATTTCCTATGAAATATGTGTAAGAATACTATTAGTAACTCAGTTCGGAATGTGGTATATATAGAAAATAATAGTGTGAAGTATAGAATTTATGTCGATAAAAGATATTCAAGAAATATTAGATAAAATGCCCACACTGCCATCAATGCCATTGGTGGTATCAGAAGCTTTGAATATAATTGAGAATCCTAAATCAAATATTAACCAGTTATCAGAAATTATCTCAAAAGATATTTCTATGACGACAGAGATTTTAAAGTTGGTTAACTCTGCATATTATGGCTTTCCATCACAAATCACAACCATTAATAAGGCAATGGCTTTGCTTGGTTTAAATAAAATTAAAAGTTTGATTTTAAGTGTAGCAGTAAAGCCGATGATGATGTCTTATTGTGGAAAAAGTTTATGGGAACATTCAATTAGATGTGCTGTAGGATGTCAAATCATTGCCAAAAGTTTAGGAAATGACCAAACAGATGAAGCATTTGTTATGGGATTATTGCATGACATTGGAAAAACTGTTCTTGAAATTTATAACAAAGAAGGGGTTAAAGAGGTTAACAGATTAGTTGGCCTTGGCGCAGACAGGCTTACAGCAGAGAAAATGATGTTTGGTTTTACCCATACTGAAATAGGCAGAGAATTAGTAGCAAGATGGAAATTGCCAGTAATAATTGGAATTAGTGTAATGTGCCACCATAAACCTCAAGAGTCTGAGAATCCATCTTTGGTTGGTACGGTGTATGTTGCTGATAGAGTTACTCAAGAACAATTAACGTATCCGATTTTGGATCCAGATATTGTTGAGATGCTGGATTTTGATATTCCTGATCCTTTAACTTTGAGAGAGCAAATAACTGTAACAAGTCAATCTATTATTGCTGCTCTTTCCAGATAGCGTTTAGTAGGCTTTTAAAGTTATTTAGCAGATAAAATAAACGTCACTGGACCATCATTAACCAGTGCTATATCCATCATCGCACCAAACTTACCAGTCTTGGGTGTTAGTCCCCTTTCTTCTAGATATTCTAAGAATTTTTCATAAAGAGGTATTGCTGTATCAGGTTTTGCAGCGTTATCAAAACCTGGTCTTTTACCTTTTGAGCAATCTCCTGCTAGTGTAAATTGTGATACAACAAGAATTTCTCCTTTTATATCTAAAAGAGAAAGATTCATTTTTCCTGTGTCATCTGCAAAAATTCTTAGGTCAACAATTTTATTTGCTAAAAACCTTGCCTGCTCTTCAGTATCGCTTTTTTCTATTCCGAGTAAAACAAGAATGCCACTGTTAATCTTTGAAAATAATTCTTTATTTATTTCAACTGATGCATTCTTAACTCGTTGGATTACAGCTTTCATATATTCCATCTCTTAATGCTTGAATGAGTGGGAGATCGTCACTTTTTAGTCGATTGTATGTATGTACAAAGAAATCAGTAGATAATTGAATTAGTTTTTCTATTGATTCTTCGTTGATACTATCATTTATATTTAAATAATTCTGTATCTTGGAAAATTGAGAATAAACCAATCCCCATATAAGTATATTGCGGCCAAGGATTCTATTTTCGATTGTTAAGAAGTTTGTTAGGATTTCACCGCAAGCTTTTTTAAATTCTTCGAGGTTCATTCTATTTAAATTAAATTGCTTAATTAATCTTTCCAGGCTTAATTTACCATCTTCAAAGTAAATAAAGCTCTCATTTAACAATTTAATTACTTGATCTAATTCCTTTGCAATCAATTCATGCCTTTTATTTTGTGAGATTACATTGTATTGTACTGACTCATGGATAATAGATTCAGCATTTAAATCTTCCTTGGCGTATTTTTCAAGAGCAGATCTAAGAGGTATATGTTCAAATCCTTCAAGATAAGCTCCACCTTCTGTTGAATTAATGAACTTTGTCTTATCTGCGAAATCTGCAGCGGCGTTTTCAAAGTATCTGATAAACATAGCATAGCCTGGTTCAGTCCATAGCATTTCCCCATTTTGCCCTTTAACTTGGTATAAATTTTCTGTTATTTCATCAAATCTGAGTTTAGCAAGTTCTTTTATGTGCTCTTTTGGGTATTTTCCTTGCGGATCTAAAATATCAGCTAGATCATCAGGAGTCTGAATCTCAAATTTGCCAGTTTTTTCGTTTTTTACACACTTTAATTTTTCAAATATGCTACCGCTGGAGTAGCATTTACCATCAGTATAAGCTAAATCTTGTCCAATAAGGATTATTGGGTTGCATCCCATAATCCTGGCTGAAAATAAAGCGCACATTGATACTGTGCCTTTGTTATTGTAGTCATCTATATTGATTCCAAAGAGTTTTGCTAACCATTTTGCAGTAAAGTCATTGTTAGGAAGGTAATTAAAGTGTCTTTTAGCAGAAAGATCGTGGAAAGATCTATGAGTCATAGGTTGTAATATTACATTTGTGTTTGATACGTCAGTACCTATGATCTGAAAGGAGCAATCTTGAGCCTCCACAACTGTCAGGAAATCCGGTTCAATTTTATGGTTCAAAGTGGTTTTTAAGGCTGTTCCAACACAGAAAGTTACAATTTTATCTTTATAATCTTTTAAGATATCTATATTTTTGGTTAAAGAAGGTCCTGCTGATATTATTACAGCAGGTTTATCTTTAAATTTATTTCTTAATGATTCTAAATCGTAATGTCTTATTGTTTCAGGTAAGTGTCTTATGCCGCAATATGTCCAACTATAGCATTTTTCGAAAAGATTATCATAGTTATTAGCATATAGGCTTTTAATAAAACTAAGCTCACTTGTTAATTCATGGATTTTATCAGGATACATTTTGGTATATGACTTTAAGAAACTTAGATTTACGTCAGCGTCTCCAAAATAAAGCTTTTCGAAGTTCTTTTGGATGTCCTCGATGGAATCTATTATCACAATATCATTTCTTCTTAAGTCTTGGAAAAAATCTACGTTCTCCAGAGTTATTCTTAATATATCTAAATTAGGTTCATAAACTATTATTTTTCCTTTACTGCTTAAACAGAATCTCTTAAACAGATATCCTAGACCTAATCCAAATAATATATGGATAGTTGATTTTTTGTTTGATGGTACTTTTCTGAATATGTCAAAGGCTTCTTCTTGAGGATCTATATCGTCATGGAGTAAAACACCATTATAAGATAGATTAATATCGTCACATTTTGTTTCTATAAAATCAATATGTCCGTCTAACTGCTCATGTTCTGCAATTTTATCGGCCAATTTCTTATTATATCTTGAAATTTCAGCAAGATTTTTTTCTAAGAAACTCTCTCCCATTTTATTTCATCTTTCTTTAAAATCAAGTTTTAAACTAAATTTAGTATAAATTTTGCTATGTTTAAATTAAGAATTTCCCATTAATTACTATACATTTTAAAGAATGGGTTTTTTATCGTCCGAAAAAAGTATTTAATTATGTTGAGTTTACGGATATGTTTGAGCTTTATTCTGAAAAAGAAGATTTAAAAGTGTTAACTTAGAATATTTAACAATGTATAGTAATAAAATTTTATAGTAAAATTTAATAACACTTAATTTAAGCTACTGGAAGGAGAAGAGAAATGAAGGTTCTAGTAGTTGGTTCTGGAGGCAGAGAACATACTTTAGTATGGAAGTTAAAGCAGAGTAAAAAAGTAAGTCAGATATTTTGTGCACCGGGTAATGCCGGGATAAGAAAACTAGCTCAGTGCGTGGATATAAGAGTTGACGATATTAATGGTTTATGTCAATTTGCCAAGGATAATAATATTGATTTAACTGTGGTTGGCCCTGAATTGCCTTTATCATTAGGTATTGTTGATACTTTCAAGAAAAATAGTTTATTAATTTATGGTCCAACTCAAGCAGCTGCCAGGATTGAGAGCAGTAAAAGCTATGCTAAAAAATTAATGCATAAATACAAGGTTCCTACGGCTGCATTTGCTGTTTTTGATAAGGAAACTCAGGCTATTGATCATGCAAGAAAGTCTAAATATCCTTTAGTTGTTAAATATGATGGTTTAGCTTCTGGTAAGGGTGTCTTTATATGTGAGACTTTTGAGCAGGCAAGAAAAGTAATAGAAGGATGCTTTGAAAACTTATATAAAGCTGTCGTAATTGAAGAATTTTTAGTTGGAAGAGAAGTCTCATTCCAGGTCATTACTGACGGATATAATGCTATTCCTTTATCACCGGCTCAGGATTTCAAAAAAGCATATGATGGCAATACTGGCTCAAATACTGGTGGAATGGGCGCTTATGCTCCAGTTGATTTTGTTGACACTAAATTAGAGCAAAAGATAGCTGAGAAGGTAATATTCCCAATAATTGACGGTTTGAATAATGAAGGAACACCATTTGCAGGTACTTTATATGCAGGATTAATGGTGGATGAAAAAAATGATCCTTACGTAATTGAGTTTAATGCGAGATTTGGTGATCCTGAAACGCAGGTAATTTTGCCATTATTAGAAGATGATTTATTCCAAATATTATATTCTGCTGCAACCGGAGCATTGAGTGACGATTATGAAACCTTTAATATAAGTGATTCTCATGCCATTACTGTAGTTATTGCTTCTGGCGGATATCCCGGGAACTTTAAAAAAGGTTATCCAATTGAAGGTTTAGAAAATATAGACGATGATGATTTAATTGTATTCCATTCTGGAACCACAATGAATCAGTATGGTGAAGTTGTTACTAACGGTGGCCGTGTTTTGACAGTTACAGCAACTGCTTCAACTTTGCATAGAGCTTATGACAGAGTATATGAATCTATTGACCTCATTAAATTTAAAGATATGAGATATAGAAAGGACATTGCAAAGTCTCAAGTAAAAGACAAAGATTTTTTTGTAAATAAAACTTAACTTCATCTATTTTAAAAACAACTTTAATCATTGTTTTTATTTGATAAAGTATAGGTAGAGCATTTTTAGGATATAAAATGGAAACTACTGATTCAATTAAAGCAATAGTTCTTGCAGCAGGTAAGGGAACCAGGATGAAATCATCAGTTCCCAAAGTACTGCATGATATGCTTGGCAAGACTTTAGTTGAAAGAGTTATAAATCAAGTTTTAAATATATCCAACATTTCTGAGATTTTTGTAGTGGTTGGCCACCAGGCTGATAGGGTTTCAGACTTTATTGATAAAGTTTATGCTGTTAACGCTTGTCCTGTGAGATCTGTTTTACAACAACCTCAATTAGGGACCGGAGATGCAGTATTTAAAGTGTATGATAATTTAAAATCATTTAATGGAACCGTTTTGGTTTTATGTGGTGATACTCCTTTATTAACCTCAGAAACACTAAATAATTTTATAGATTTTCACAGGGAATCAAAAGCTGCACTGACGGTGCTATCTGCAATACTGGATCAACCTAAGAATTATGGACGAATAGTAAGAGATTCCAGTAGAAATGTAAAGCGAATTACAGAAGAAAAAGATGCAAATCAAGAAGAGAAGCTAATAAAAGAAATAAATGCAGGTGTGTACTGTCTAGAATGGGAAAAAGTATCACCTGCATTTTTTGATCTGACTACAAATAACGAGCAGGGAGAGTATTATTTAACAGATATAATTGACTGGTCCTGTAAAAAAGGATTAAAAGTTGAGGCATATACAGTAAGTGATAATACAGAGATCCTCGGAATTAACTCAAAATCAGATTTAGCCTTTGCTGGACGCTTACTAAATAAGCGAGTGCTTAATAATTTAATGGAAAATGGTGTTACTATAGTTGATACTGAAAGCACCTGGATATCTCCTGAGACTGATATATGTCAAGATACGGTGATATTTCCCGGTTGTTATATTGAGGGGCAAAACAGCATTGGCAGCAATTGTGTATTAGGTCCAAATCTCTTTATTGGTGGAAATGTTACTGCTAAGGATAATGTAAAGATTTTTCAATCCAGGGTTTCTAATGCTGTTATATCTGAAAATAGTTCAGTAGGCCCTTTTGCTCATATTAGAGATAGTGTAGAAATAAGTAATAATGTAAGAGTTGGTAATTTTGTCGAAATTAAAAACTCTGTAATTGATGAATCTAGTAATGTTGCTCATTTAAGCTACATAGGAGATTCCACTCTGGGTAAAAACGTAAATATAGGTGCAGGAACTATAACAGCTAATTACGATCCGCTTACCAGGAAAAAGAGCAAGACTTGTATAGAAGATGGTGCAAAAATTGGTTCAAATTCTGTATTGGTCGCTCCAATTAAAATTGGTAGAGGGGCAAATGTTGCTGCAGGATCTGTAATAACTAAAGATGTTCCATCTTTATCACTTGCAATTGCAAGAGGACAGCAAAAGGTGATAGAAGGATGGGTAGATAAAAAACTAAAAACAATGTCAAGGGATAATATAATAGCAGAAAACTAGGTATAATGGAGGACAAAAAATTGGTAATTGAAATGCATTTGCCTGAACAAGAGGGAAGAATAAAACCAACTCACGATATTAAAATTTTTTCCGGAAGGTCAAATCCTGAATTAGCTCAAGAAATTGCAGAACATTTAGGAACAACAGTTGGTCCAATGATCATAAAAAACTTCAGTGATGGAGAAATTTACGTTCAGATTCAGGAAAGCATAAGAGGCGATGATGTTTTCATAGTTCAGCCAGTATGTGATCCAGTAAACAAGAATTTAATGGAATTGCTCATTATGATCGATGCATTTAAACGTGCAAGTGCTAAGAAAATTACCGCCGTGATTCCATATTATGCTTATGCAAGACAGGATAGGAAGAGTGCTGGAAGAGAAGCAATTACTGCAAAATTAGTTGCTGATCTTTTGACTACTGCCGGTGCAAATAGAGTATTAGCTTTGGATTTACATACAGGTCAGATACAAGGATTCTTTAATATCCTTGTAGATCATATATATTCAACACCAGTTTTAATTAAATATATTAAGCAGAAAAAGTTTGAAGCTGAACTTGTGGCGGTAAGCCCTGATGCAGGTGGAGTTGAAAGAACAAGATTCATTGCTAAAAAGCTTAATTGTCCAATTGCTATTGTTGATAAAAGACGTCAGGCACACAATGTAGCTAAAGTTGAAAATGTTATAGGTGATGTTAAGGGTAAATCAGCAATTTTAATTGATGATATTATTGATACAGCTGGTACGATTACAGAAGCAGCTAAACTTCTTATCAAAGAAGGTGCAAAAGAAGTATTTGTATGTGCTGCTCATCCTGTATTCAGTGGCCCGGCTTTAGAAAGATTAGAAAATTCTCCTGTAAAAGAAGTTATTGTAACAAATACTATTCCTTTAAAACCGGGTGCTCCAGCAAAAATAAAACAATTAAGCATAGCTTCATTATTAGGAGATGCCATTACAAGAATTCACGATGATGAATCTGTAAGCTCCTTATTTGATTAGTATTTACTAGAAAAAGTATAATTAAACTCTTATAATATATTTAGGTGTTTGCTTAGAATATAGAATGTCATTGCGAGCCTGCAACGCAGGCGTGGCAATCTATCTGATGAATACTGGAAAGATTACCACGGTGACACAGTCACCTTTTCTAAATTCATCAATCTTGGTAATGAGACTATGATTGTAGACTTTAATGGTGCAGCTTTGCTGCCTCCTCGTAATGACAGTTTGGGCTATTTTTAAAATTTTATTAATGCCATGTAAATATTAGAAATCTTTTACCAACACCTGTATTTAAAAAGGACTCTTTAGAGAGTCCTTTTTGCTATGTTCCCTGTTTATTCTTGATATCTAAAGCTGCATTGTGTGCCAATATATAGACAGCGCAGGTTTTATAGTTTTTCATATACCAGGCACAATTTTCTTCCGCACATATTTGTGGAACATCGGTTTTAGAACTCATAATTGGACAAATTGGAGTTTGATTCATACTTCTATCCTCTATTTTGGAGTAAATATTACATTGATTCAGGAGCATTAACTCCTAATAAATTTAATGCATTATTTATTACTTGTTTTGTAGCATAAACAAGGCTTAATCTTGCTTTCATGACAGGCTCTTCAATATTTAAGACTCGTGTAAATGTGTAGAAATAATGAAAATCACTTGCAAGCTCTTGTATATATCTTGTTATTTGGTATGGAGCTCTAAACTTAGCTGCGCTGAGTATAAGATCCTGGAATGATTCGAGTTTTAGAATAAGAGCTTTAGTTGATTCAACTTCTTTTTCGCTATTTGTGCTCCATAAGGCATTTAACATTACAGAATCAAATTTCTCAGGTTTAATCATATCATTTAAGTCTTCCTGAGCTATGAATGGAGGTAATGTAGTTCTTGTATCCTGATCAAGTCTTTCTGATGTTGCAGTTCTTAAGATACTGCAAGCTCTGGCATGTGCATATTGAACATAATAAACAGGGTTTTCGTCGGAACAGGATTTTGCCAGATCGACATCAAAATCAAGAGTTGTGTCGATACTTCTCATAATCATCCAGTAACGAGTTGCATCAACACCAACCTCGTCAATAAGTTCTTCTAATGTGAGCATTTTTCTTCTTTTGCCCATTCTAACCTGCTCACCACTAATTATCAGATTAACAAGCTGGCCAAGTAGAACTTCTAAGCAATTACTGTCATATCCAAGAGCTTCTATAGCTGCTTTTATTCTGGCAACATACCCATGGTGGTCTGCACCCCAAATGTTTATTAACCTTTCATAGCCTCTTTTTAACTTATCATAGTGATAAGCTATATCAGCAGTCAAGTATGTATATGATCCATCTGATTTTATAATAACTCTATCCTGATCATCACCGTACTGTGCAGATTTAAACCAGGTAGCATCTTCTTTATCATAAAGTTCGTTTCTTGTTTTTAATTTTTCAATAGTTTTTGCGACTTCGCCTGTTTCATGAAGAGAAGTTTCGCTGAACCAGGTATTAAAATGGACTCTAAACTTATTAAGCAGATCTTTCTGCTCTTGGAGTAAAATAGCTTTTGCATAATCTGACATTTCTTTTATAACTGTGTCAGATGGCTTATAGGGATCGGGGTTATTTTTATATAATTCTTCAGCTTTTTCTTTGTTTTCTTTGATATAATCCTGAGCCAGGTCTATTAAATATTCTCCAGGATAATAGTTTTTAGAGCCTTCTTCTTCTGTTTCAGGAAGTTTTGCGTCATAGCCAAGAGCCTGTAGGACTCTTAACCATAATGATCTTCCAAGATTATTAACTTGATTACCGGCATCATTTATATAAAATTCCTGATCCACATCATATCCTGAAAAGCCGAGTAAATTGGATAAAGCACTTCCTACAGCTGCCCATCTTCCGTGACCTATATGTAGTGGTCCTGTTGGGTTTGCTGAAACGTATTCCAGAAGCACTTTTTCTGAATTACCAAGATTATTTCTTCCATAGTCTTTGTTCTCGGTAATTATTTTCTGGATGCTATTATTTAGCCAGGATTTACCAAGCTTAAAATTGATGAATCCACTAATTACATTTATTTCTGTGTCTTGTAAGTCTATATGTGACACTATTGCTTCTGCTATTCTAGGGGGTGGCATTTTTGCAAATCTTGCTAATGGTGAAACATTAACTGCATAATCGCCAAATTCAGCATTTCTTGTCTTTTCAATTGCTATAATGCCAGATATATCTTCACTTATTTGTCCTAAATTTCCAGCTTTAATGGCTTGATTAATTGCGTATATAACTTTGTCACAAATTATTTGCTTGATCATATTTCCAACTCTATTTATTTCTTTCTTGTTCATTATAATATAAAAAATTAATCCATGAATATTACTAGTACTCTATTAAATAAATTATATAGGCTGGAAAGTTTCCTCCGTCGCTGATGCACCTTAAAATTAACATGGTGCATAGGCTTCCTTCGAAAACTTTCCAGCCTATAACAACTTTAACAAAACTAATTTAACATAACACTAATAACGCAAAAGATATGACGCATGAGTGAGCATATTCACTTTGTCTAATATGAAAAATTTAATTATTGAGACTAATTGTGATTTTTATACAAGGAATGAAACAAGTAAAAGAGCTACAATGTTGAGTATTTTTATCATAGGATTAATAGCTGGACCCGCTGTATCTTTATATGGATCACCAACTGTATCCCCGGTGACTGCCGCCTGATGAGCAAAAGATCCTTTGCCACCGAGATTTCCGTCTTCAATGTATTTTTTGGCATTATCCCACGCTCCACCACCGGTAGTCATGGAAATAGCTACAAATAAGCCTGTAATGATACTTCCTACTAATAATCCGCCTATCATTTTAGCGCCAGGATATGCTTCATAAGGTAATAATTCAGTAATTACCAATAATCTGCCGATAATAAGAAGAATTATAGGGATTAATACAGGAAATAATGCCGGAGTCATCATTTCTTTGATGGCAGACTTTGCAACAATATCAACGCTGGTAGCATAATCTGGTTTTGCTGTACCTTCCATAATGCCCGGGATTTCTCTAAATTGTCGTCTTACTTCTTCTACTACTTTGCTGCCTGTTTTGCCTACAGCTTCCATTGCGTAGGAAGCGAATAAAAATGGAATTAAGCCGCCTATGAACAGACCCACCAGTACATAAGGGTCTGCCAGGTTAAAAGCAGTGGTAATTCTTATAAGATTTTCCAGCGTGATTCCGCCAGCTTCAAGGGCTGCATCTTTAAGATCTTGAATATATGATGAAAATAACACTATTGCAGCTAATCCTGCTGAACCTATAGCATAACCTTTAGTTACGGCTTTAGTAGTATTTCCAACAGCATCTAGCGGGTCAGTAACGTTTCTTACTTCATCTCCCATTTCTGCCATTTCTGCAATACCGCCGGCATTATCTGTTATTGGTCCATAAGAATCCAGTGCTACAATTATTCCAGCCATAGATAACATTGCCATTGCAGCAAGAGCAACTCCATATAAACCTACCAATGAATAAGAAATTATAATGCCAAGTGCAATAAATATAACAGGTAAAGCTGTTGCTCTCATACCTACAGCTAGCCCTGCTATTATATTTGTGGCATGCCCTGTAACAGAAGATTTAGCAATATGGCGAACTGGCTGAAAGGCTACAGAAGTGTAATATTCAGTAGTTATTACAATTAATGCAGTCACCAATATGCCTACAGTAGTAGCAAGAAATAGGCTAATAGGTGAATATATTGTACTGCCTAATGCTAATCCATCTGGAAATAATGCAAATGTTACTCCAAGAAATCCGATTAGAGAGATAATTACAGTAGTTATTAAGCCTATATATAAAGCTCTCATTATTTTATTGTCTTTTCCTAGTTTTACAAATAATGTACCAATAACCGTTGCTAAAGCTGAAATTCCAGCTAAAATCAGTGGATATGCTACGACAGTAGGATCGCCAAAAATTATTGAGCCTAATAACATAGTAGCTATGGCTGTCACTGCAAATGTTTCAAACAAATCAGCTGCCATGCCGGCGCAATCACCAACATTATCGCCAACGTTATCCGCAATAACAGCAGGGTTTCTTGGGTCATCTTCAGGAATACCGGCTTCTATTTTTCCTACAAGGTCTGCGCCGACATCGGCAGCTTTTGTAAAAATACCTCCGCCTAATCTGGCAAAGAGGCTTATTAAGCTTGAGCCAAAGGCCAATCCTATTAATGGTCTAACTGCATCAGTAGTATTATCCGGGTAGAAGAAAGTACTAAGAATAATATAATATCCGGCAACCCCAAGAAGTCCTAAGCCAATAACCAGTAATCCTGTAACCGTACCACCTTTGAATGCTACATCTAGTGCTGGAGCAAGGCCACTCCTTGCTGCTTGTGCTGTTCTTACATTAGCTTTAACAGATACAAACATTCCTATATATCCTGCTAGTGCGCTTAAACTTGCACCAATCAGATATCCAACCGCAATAAGAATACCAAATGTCCAGCTTTTTTGTAATCCAAATACCACTAATAATATCGTGAACAGGATAATCGCAACCATAGCTACAGTTTTATACTGTCTATTCATATAGGCTTTAGCACCTTCTTGAATGTATGATGCTATTTCCTGCATTTTTGCGGTTCCAGCATCAAGCTTGAGAATAGATCTTCTTATTATTAGTCCGTAGCTAATTACAATTATGGCGCTGAGTATTGTAAGAATTAGATAAAAATTTGAAGGGTTTTCTTGTGAAAACATAAATTATCCCCCTAACCTAATTTTATCCGTTATATATGTTTTATTAGCCTTAAGTTTATATTTTAAGGCTAATAATTTTGATTTTTGAGAAAATATAAAAAGATTTAATCAGAAATAACAGTAATTTGAGTAAGATGATTAAGAGCTTTTAAGTGTGTTTCTTTTATTTTTTCTCCTGTTGTTATAATAGGGATTCCTGGTGGGTATGTGACAATAGTTTCTGCTGCAACTAACCCAATACTATCTTTTATATTAACCACTTTTGATTTTTTATGTAAGGCTTCTTGTGGGCTATATATAATTTCAGGTAGGACTAAGGGAGTAATAAAATTTTCCTGCTTTTCGAATTTTTTTAATGATTTTCTTGAATTCATAATAGCAATAGCTAATTTATCTAGTTTTTTCTTGCTGGTTCCTATTCCAGTTAGGGCAAGAATTGATTTATCATTATCCATTTCAACTTCAATATTGTATTTTTCTTGAAGCAAATTAGATAATTTGTATCCTGAAACATCTTTTATCCCAAGTAGTATCTTGGTTTTATCGATATTATACTGGTCAGTATCCTGTAAAAATAAGATATCACTGTATTTTGATAGCTTTTTATGAAATTTATCAATATCATTAAGTAAACTATCCAGCTTTTTTTGACCAGGCTTTGAAGATAAATACTCTATAGTGGCTTCTATACTTGCTAATATTAAGTACGATGGAGAAGTTGTATTTATTATATTTAAGCATTGTTGAAGTTTTCCAGGGTCTATTTTTGAAGAACTGCTCAAGTGTAAAATTGCGCCTTGTGTAAGGCTGGAAGCATTTTTATGAAGAGACTGAACTGAAGCATCAGCGCCTAATTGTATTGCAGGAGTGGGAAGTCTTTCGCTGAAATTCCATAATGATCCGTGAGCTTCATCTACGATTAATAAGACTCCTTTTTTCTGGCATGATTTAGCTATTGTTGCTATATCAGAAATAACCCCCTGATATGTGGGACTGGTAATCCATACAGCTTTTATCTCAGGGTTGTTATTTAGACAATTCGTTATTTCTATAGGATTTACCTGTCCTGGAATATTCCATTCATTAATCCATTCAGTATTTATCCATACAGGCATGGCCCCTGACAAAATTAAAGCGTTAATTACTGATTTATGAGCATTTCTAGCTATTAGTACTTTCTCTCCGGGTTTTACTGTTGCCAGCATTAATGCCAGTATTCCTGAAGATGAGCCATTAACCAGATAATAAGAAGCTTTGCTTCCATATATCTCACTTGCTTTTTGTTGAGATTTTAATATTGCACCTGTTGGGTTTTGGAGATTATCAAGACCTTCTATTTCTGATAAATCCATCTTAAAAGTTTTTTTATTTATTAAAGTTTTGATCTCAGGCAAAATGCCCAGTCCTTGTGAATGGCCGGGTGTGGTAAATAATATAGATTTATTTTTGATAACTTTTTTTAAAGCTTTAATTAGGTACATAAGATAAATTTTTCAACCCGAGTGACTAGAAAAAATCTTATTAAAACTCTATTTATACTAGCATAATTAATTAACTATGTCTGTAAAGGTGTCTAATAAATAATATTTGCTCAAAGTGTTAATATCAGATGATCGAATAGATAAGAATTCAGGATTAATCGGGCTAATCTTAGGGGGTATAATATGGGTTTTTTAGATAAATTTGCGTTATTTTCAATTAGTTTTGTTCTGGGAATGGTAACTACATCAGGTTTTATGTCTTTTCAATATGATAATCTCTATAATCCTTTACTTGATAAAAAGTTCAATTTTGTTCTGGAAAATGGTATTGAATCTCCTTTTTCTAATGATAAAAAGTTGGAGTGTAATGGAAAAACTAATCCATCAAAAATAAGAACTAAAGATTTATCTGAGTTATTAATGCAGAAAGAACTCATTAAATTAGCTGTTTTCGAATCTGTAACCGGTAAAAGCAAGGAAAATCATATTCAAGGCTATTAATTCTATTAGGGATAGAGAACTTTTTTATAGTAAAATTAGGTATTATTGATAATACTTAATTCATTTTGTATGGAAGAAAAATATATTCTATGAATTCTCAGAACTTATTTGATATACCAAAACGAATACAGGAATTTAGAGATAAAATTAATTATCATAATTATCTTTATTATGTTAAGGATGCACCAGAAATTTCTGATGCTGAATTTGACAGGCTTTTTAACGAATTAAAGTCGTTAGAGAAAGATTATCCTGAATTAATAACTCCTGATAGTCCTACCCAGAGGATTGGTGCTATTCCTGCTAAAGAATTTGAGCAAGTTAAACACAGATTTAGGCTTTACAGTCTTGATAATGCTAATTCAGAAGATGAGTTAATAGATTGGCATAAGCGTACCAGTAAGTATTTTCCAGACGCAGGAAATATAGAATTTGTGTGTGAATTGAAAATTGACGGTCTTGCTATAGCCTTAACTTATGAAAATGGACATTTTGTCAGAGGTGCAACAAGAGGTGATGGGGTTACAGGGGAAGATATTACCCAAAACCTTAAAACTGTAAGAAGTATTCCTCTTAAACTATTCCCACTTGATAATGAGGCAATGCCTGAGTTGATTGAAGCAAGAGGCGAGGTTTACATGCCTAAAGCAGCCTTTGAAAAGTTAAATGAAAGAAGAAGGGAATTAGGAGAGCCTGAATTTGCAAATCCGAGAAATGCAGGTAGTGGATCAGTAAGACAGTTAGATTCCAGAATTACTGCTGATAGAGATCTTGATATATTCGTATATGGCGGAGTTATTTTGGGGTTAAAAGGTGAATTACCTAAAACCCACTGGGATTTATTGCAAGTTTTCAGAAAACTAGGTTTTAAAGTTAATAATACAAGTAAGTTATGTAAAAATATAGATGAAGTTCTTGATTATATAAGATGTTGGGATGATAAAAGATTTGATCTTGGTTATGCTACCGATGGTGTAGTAATTAAGGTTAATGATCTCACTAAGCATGATGAGATGGGATATACAGCAAGAAGTCCAAGATGGGCTGTAGCTTTTAAATTTCCTCCAGAAGAGGTTATTACAACATTATTAGATGTTGAATTTAGTGTAGGCAGAACGGGTGCTATTACGCCAATTGCTCATTTAGAGCCTGTCCAACTTGCAGGAACTACTGTTGCCAGAGCCAGTTTACATAATGCTGATGAAATTCAAAGATTAGACCTGAGATATGGTGATAAAGTATATGTAAAAAAGGCGGCTGAAATTATTCCTAAGGTTATTGGAGTTGATAAATCTCAAAGAAAAGAAGATAGTGAGCCTGTAAGATTTCCACAGTATTGTCCATCTTGTGGAACCCCTCTAGAGAGAAAGGAAAATGAGGTCATAAATTATTGTCCTAATATTTTAGGTTGCAAAGATCAGCTAAAAGGTCGCCTTGAACACTGGGTCAGTAGAGAAGCAATGGATATTGATGGTGTTGGATCATCTTTAATAGCACAATTCGTAGATAATAATTTAGTAAAAGATCCCGCTGATCTGTATACTTTAACTAAAGAAAATATTCTTTCTCTTGAGAGAATGGCTGAAAAATCTGCTACAAATATTATTGAGGCAATTCAAGCTAGTAAAGACAGACCGTTAAATCGTTTAATCAATGCTTTAGGTATTAAATATGTAGGTAAAGAGACAGCAGATGTTCTAAGTAAGAATTTTTATTCGATCGAAGAACTCAAATCGGCTACTTATGAACAATTAGCCTCAATTGAAGGCATCGGAGAAAAAATAGCACAAAGTGTTATAAGTTATTTTGCTAACCCTGATACCATTATAATGATTGATAAATTAAGACAACATGGTGTTAAACTGGAAGAAACAAAAGAAGAAATACAAAGTAAGCAAGCTCTTGCCGGTAAAACGTTTGTACTTACAGGTACTTTAGAAACCCTGGATAGAAATGAGGCAAGTGATATAATAAAAAAATTGGGTGGAAAAGTTACAAGCAGCGTGAGTAAAAATACTTCTTTCGTTGTTGTAGGAGAAAATCCCGGATCAAAATATAACAAAGCTGTAAATTTAGGTGTTAAAATTATAAGTGAGAAAGAATTTTTAGAGCTCTTGAATACCCTGGAGGTTAGATAATTAGAATCTATGAATAAAAATTTTAAGGTTGTTCAAATTCACGGTTTATCAGGCATTTTAATATTAGGATTTGTATTAACAGGCTTAGTCTGCGGGTTTGTGATATTTCCAATCTGGGTAATTATGAACGCCTGGAATGCTATAGCTGGTGATATACTAGGTGGTCCTGTTATCAATTATTTTCAGGCATTCTTATTATGGTTGGCTATAGCTTTAATATTTTATCTTGTGTTAAAAAATAGTATTTCCATAAAAATTCAAAAAGAAGAATGCATTGATTCAAGAGATATAAAAGATATAGTTAGCGAGATTAAAGAAGAAAAAGATACAGAAGCTGAGGATATAAGAGAAAAAAAAGAAACTAGAAGATAAAAAAATGAGACTTGCAAGAAAGCAAGTCTCATTTTTTTATCTTCTAGTAAATTGATATAGACTCAAGGTTCTTTAACCTATGTTATAGCGATTTGAGCAATAGATTTAATTGCTGGCCAGTCAAATCTCCATAACCCAGAAGCGTCAAGGGCATAATTTCCTACACAGGATAGCTTGCAATCCTTACAAGCATTGGCCACATCAAGAAATTCCTTTGCTCTTAATGCTTCACCTAATGACATTTTACGTAGATTTATGCCTTCTATAGGTTTTCTATCAGTGCACCTTAAGATATCGCCATTAGAGTACACAACTGTTGCTATTCTTGGCCAGTGACATTCATAATAAGACTTTTTATCTATTAAATAATCCATAAAGTAGTATGAATTTCTAATAGGATATCCTTGTTGTTTTAGGGATTTTATACCTTTAAATATTTCAGAAAGTTTTTCGTTCTCGTATTCAAGCTCTTTTAAGCCGTCTTTGCCTTCCCATTCTTTAAAATCCTGATTGCTCTTATTGACGGTGAAGTATAAGAGGATATCGAGGTCTTTGCAGAGATTTGCAACTTCAGTTAAATCTTCAAGAGTTGTTGCTTTAGATACTGTGCAACAAACATATATTCTCATTTTTGGATAATGTTTTTTATGAAATTGAATACCGCTTATACACTTATCAAAAAGGCCATGCATATTTCCACGAACTATATCGTGTTTTTCTCCGATAGCATCAATAGATACAAATATTAAATCAGTATAACGCCCAAATTCATGGTTTTCTTCCAAAAACCAACCATTTGTGGCCATTTTGGTGTACATGCCGTTATCGTGAGAAGCTTTAGCTATTTCAGTAAAATCTTGTCTTAAAAGCGGCTCACCACCCCAGAGGATGCTGTTCATATAGCCTTCTTTTTTAGCTTCAGCGTATATTCTTTGAATTTCAGGAAGAGTTAAATCTTCGTTATCTTTATGATGTTTCCAGAAGCAGAAGCTGCAATTGCAGTTGCACTTGCTGGTTACCATATGTGAAAAAGTAAAAGGTCT
>MFRQ01000065.1 GCA_001784615.1 Candidatus Melainabacteria bacterium RIFOXYA2_FULL_32_9 | reverse complement strand
CAATTTCCCAGTCTATTCCTCATTTCCCTGCCCTCATTTTTTGGACAGTTTACATGACGAATTTTTTATCACTTTGTTTTATACCACTACCGAATTTTTTAAGAAATTTTCTAGAATAATTTTTCAAAATTGCTTTGCATTTCTGAATAATTTGTCTTTGTAACATTCAGAGAAATACTTGCCAGATAAAACAGAAGAGGAATACCAACTAATATTAATACAACAATGATTATTGCATTTTTAACCCAATTAAAATGTTGCTTATATTTATATTTTTCGTTTATTTCATTTCTGCTTTCAGAAATTAAATGATTAATAAAATCCTGTTTTTCCTGATAGGATAATGTTTCTATAAACTTAACATTTTCAGGATAAATCTGAAAAACGAACTTTTTAGGCCCTTGAACTATATCATCTTCACTAAAATATTTAGATTTTTTTACTTTAAAATTGTTAGAAGATTCGGTCAATTTTTTCACCTTGCAAAATATTTGTAATAATATTAATTAATCTTGTACATGAATTTATTTTAGACTTATAATTTTATCGTTTTTAGATGTTTAGTAAATTTGGAGCTACCGTGGTTACTTTTGATAAATCCAACTTAAAATCTATTATACAAAATTTAAATAAAGGCCGTGTACTCGTAATAGGTGATTTTGCTATAGATGAAATGATTTATGGCCAAACTCACAGAATTTCACGAGAAGCACCTGTTTTAATATTAAAGCATACACATACAAATATTATATTGGGAACAGCATCAAATGCTGCACATAATATTGCTTCTCTAAGTTCAGACAGGGTAGCTACTATAGGAGTCTATGGTGAAGATTACTATGGTCCTATATTATTAGACGCTCTTAATAAAGCACGGATAGATACTTCGCATATGGTGCTTGATCCTTCAAGAGTAACTACAACCAAGACCAGAATATCAGGATCATCTACACAATCAGTTACTCAGCAAATCGTACGTATTGATAGAGAAATTAATGCTTGTGTTAACAGTAATACAGAAACTAAAATAATTGATAATATTAACAAGTGTGCTCATGAGTTTGATGCTATTTTGCTTTCTGATTATGGCATTGGGGTTATGACCCAGAATGTTATTGATGCTGCAATACAAGCAGCTAAAAAACATAACATGTTTATAGCTGTTGATGCTCAAACAGATCTTACAAGATTTCAGGGAGTAACAGTAATTACTCCAAACCAGCCTGAAGCTGAAAGAACACTTGGCTATGAATTAAAAGATCACGAGACCCTTATAAAAGGAGGAAAAGAATTACTGGAAAAAACTTCCTCTGAAATGATATTAATTACTAGAGGAAGTGAAGGAATGATATTATTTGAAAGAAATGGCAATATTACAAGTATTCCTGCTTTCAATAAAACAGATGTTTTTGATGTTACCGGAGCTGGAGATACTGTTGTCGGAACTTTCACCCTTGGACTTTGTTCGGGAGTAAAGGGATCTGAATGTATGTTTCTTGGAAACCTCGCTGCAAGTATAGTTGTTAGACATTTTGGATCAGCAACCACCACTATTTATGAGTTAACAGAAACTATTGATAAATTAAATATCGAAAATATGAGCTTAAAAGTATAAAAATTGGGGTTTAAATTTATGATTAAAAATGGAAAACTTTTTGGATTTATAAATATTATCGATTTAAGCATTGTTTTAATCGTTCTTATTGCTGTTACAGGTTTAGTGCTTGTAAAAAGCAGCCGATACGCAACTTCTGCCAATGTAGTTAAAAAAGAATCAATGATTGAGTTTGATGTTGTAATAAGAGGCTTAAAACTTTCAAGTGAAGATCGTGTATTTAAGACTAAAGAAAAAACTTTTATCACAATTAGAAACGTTCCATATACTTCTCTAGAAATAGTAAAAGCAGAAATGGAACCCTGGAAAACAGTGATTCCGGATGTTAATAATCCTGGAAAAGCTCTTGCTGTAGTTGATCCAACCGCACCTTATACATATAATTTTCTTGTTACTTTAACAGATAAAGCTACAATAACAGCTGATGGTCCTGTTATTGGAGGAAACAAGATTAAAACCGGTCTTCTTGTAACTTTAGAAGGCTATAAATATAGACTTAATGGTGTGGTTTCAGACGTAAGAGTACTTAAATAATTATGGATTTCATAAAATCTTCTTTATTTATGAGGCTATTAAATAAAATAGATGTTCAAGAAGATTCATCTTTAGTACAGGCTATGAATAAGAGTCTGATTTTTACTAAGTTAAACAGCCTTCTTGAATTTATTCAGGATAAAATGTCATATTTTGCTCAAACTAGTAAACTGGTTAAAAATATTGATACTTTTATTTTGTTATTAATTTCTTTGCTTATTATTGCAATACCTTTTGCTTCAACAAAAATTATAGGATTTATTACAATAACCGCTTTTTCTCTATTAGGAATAAAATTTCTGTGTATAAAAGGAGAAAAGCATCATTTTACAAGTTTTGATATACCCGTATTTTTATATATTGTAATAGCAGGGATAAGTGTAGCTTTTTCATCTTTATTAATTCCAAGTATAAAAGGCTATATAAAAATGATCATTTATTTTAGCGGATATTTGGTTTTCTTGAATATTCTTAGAAATGACCCTAAAAGAGTTATTTATTTAATGGGATTAATAGCATTATCTGCATCTATCGAAGCCTTTTATGCTGTTTATCAACAAGTAATAGGGGTTGAAGCTCTTGCTTCCTGGCAAGACCAAACAGAAGTTAATCCTGAACAATTAATGAATAGGGTTTATGGTACTTTAAAACCATTTAATCCTAATTTACTTGCAGGTTATCTTATTGCATCATTTTCTTCTGCTCTTGGGGTAGCTTTCTGGTTTTTAAATAAAAAAAATATACGTATAGGATTAATTTCTCTCATAGGGGCATTGGCCATTCTTCTTGCCATTGTATTTACAGGTTCAAGAGGAGCATATATAGCCACTGCTGCAATGTCTTTTGTCTTCGTTCTTATTTCAGGTCATATTATCTGGCATGAATATGGTCATATCAAATGGCTCAAAAAATTATGGGTAGCAAGTATCATTCTTGGTACAGTTTTAGTAATAGCAGCTATTTTATTGTCACCGGCTCTTCAACATAGAATAACATCTATTTTTATGTTTAGGGCTGATAGCAGTAATTCCTACAGATTTAATGTTTATTCTGCCAGCATAAAAATGTTTCTTGATAATTGGCTTACAGGTATTGGCCCAGGAAATACCACTTTCAGACTTATTTATGGACTATATATGATAACCGGGTTTGATGCTCTCGGATCATACAGCGTTCCTTTAGAAGTAGCAGTTGAAACCGGAATTTTTGGTTTATTAATATTTATTTGGTTAATATTATTTAGTTTTATTAAAAGTATAAAGTATATTTGTAACAAGGTTAATTTAGTAGAAAATAAAATTATTGTATCAAGCTGCTTAATAGGAATAACCGGCATGATGACTCATGGTTTTGTCGATACAATATGGTATAGACCTCAGGTAAATTTAATATTCTGGATACTTATAGCAATACTCTGCATTGTTACTACATCAAATTTAGCTCTTTCCCAAAAACAAGAATAATTTATATATTTTCAAATTTGAAAAGTATAATAAAATAAGAATATGATAAAAAAACGGAATAAAGTTAAAAAAACAAAGATATTAGCCATTAACTTTGGCGGTATTGGTGATGAGATTTTATTTTTACCTGCTTTAAAAACAATTCGTGCTTTTTATCCTGTACCTTACCTGACTTTAGCAGTCGAACCAAGGAGTAAATCAATTAAAGAACTATCTTCTTTAATTGATAAAATCATTACCTGTGATGTTAAAGGAAAATTTAAATATTTAAACCTGATTAAACTTATATTTAAAGCCTGGTCCGGTAGATATGATGTTGTGGTTTCTTCAGGCAGTTCAAAACTTGTAGCAATTTTATTGTTTTTAACAGGTATTAGAAAAAGAATTGGCTATGATAGTGGGATATTAAGCAAAATACTCCTTACAAAAGCTGTGCCTCTTAATAAAAATCAATATGCAGCTGATATGTATCATGATTTAGCTATAGCTATTAATACAGATCAAGATTCTGGCTTGCCTGAAATAAACATATTACCCGAGAATTTAGTATGGGCAAACGAAAAAATAGGGATCAGAGATAAACAAATTATTACAATACATCCAGGAGTCAGCAAACTTAGTATTGAAAAAGGCATAATTAAATTCTGGTCTATAACCAATTGGGTTGAATTAATCGTTAAACTTCTTTGCTCAGGAAAATACAAGGTTATTTTAACGGGTGGACCTGATGATGAAGGAGTATTTCTGCAAATAAGAGCTGAACTTGCAAGATATAATCTTCCTGATGATAGCTTAATTAATCTTTATGGTGAAACAAAGAACATTTCCCAACTTGCAGCTTTAATAAGTTTATCAAACATGCTTGTTTGTGTTGATTCTGCACCAATGCACGTTGGAGTAGGGGCTAGAACTCCTATAGTTGCCATATTTGGCCCTACAGATGAGAAAAAGTTACTTCCTCAAGACGATTACAGGTTTACTGCTGTTAGAGAAGATTCTATCGATTGTAGTCCTTGTCTTTGGGACAAAAGACAAACATCCTGTGATTATCTGGATTGTTTGAATATTGATTCAAATAAAGTTTTTCAAGCTATAGAACAACAATTAAGTTAACCTTGAAAAATATTGATTGGAAAATAGTTTTTCAAAGGTTAAAAACAGTTACCAGGTAATTATTCTAATTTTTCAGCATCAGGTAAGGTAAACCAGAATCGAGTTCCCTTACCTTCCTGAGACTCAAAATTAACAGAACCTTTATGTAATTCGACCAATTTTTGAGTTAATGCTAAACCTAAACCAGTTCCCTCTTGTTTTCTGGTATAGGAAGAATCGAGTTGTGTAAATTCCTTAAAAATCTTATCAAAGTCTTTTCTGGCTATTCCTATTCCTGTATCATCAACATTTACCCTTAACATATTATCTTCAATCGATGTTGAAACAGCAATTTTACCATTCTCAGGAGTAAATTTAACAGAATTACTTAGAAGATTATACATTATTTGTCTAAACTTACCTAAATCAGCATTTATGGTAATATTTTCCAGCTGCAACTCTATACTAATATTCTTTTTAATGGCTAAACTTCTTAGTGTAAGCACTATTTCATTTATTGCATGTTCTGAATTAAATTTTTCATAAACCAGATTAGCATTTCCTGATTCAATTTTAGAAAGATCAAGAATATTATTAACTAAAAGCAATAAATGCTTTCCACTTATTGTTATGTTTTTTAGGTATTCCAATCCTTTATCAGATAAATGTCCATAATATCCTTTTAGTATCATTTCTGAAAAGCCAATAATAGCGTTAAGAGGAGTCCTGAATTCATGAGACATATTTGCTACAAATTCACTTTTTAATCGAGTGGCCTGCTGAATTTTACTAAATAAATTCGCTTGACTAATTGCTATATATATTTGATCAGCTATAGTTTCTAGCAGTCTTATTTCTTCTTGAGTCCAACGTCTAAAATAATCATATTCTACTAAACTTATTATGCCCCATACTTCATCTCCTTGTTTAATGGGGGTGAATATCATAGATTTCGCCTCTGTGATGTTAAAAAATTCTTTAAAGAAATCTGGTGTTTGATATTCATCAATGTTATCAATTGCTAAAGTTGTTTCTTCTTTATTGAGTATTATTTTTGCAAAGTAATCACCGATTTGACTGTTACATCCCAAAGTCTGAATTCCCTTAAATTCCTCTCTGGCTTTATATTCTCGCATTAATAGAAACTCTTGATAATTATCTTTATTGGGATATTTAAATACCGTAACTTTACCAACATTAAATAATTCAGCTACTTCCTTACATACAATTTCTAAAGTCTCATCAATATTGAGACTTTTTCTAATCTTGCTTATAATAGATCTTAGTAATCTTTCTTTTTCTGCATTTCGTTTTTCTTTTTCTGCATTTCGTTTTTCTTTTTCTGCTTGATTCTTAGTAATTGAATATAATTCTGCCTGTTTTATAGCGATAGAAATATTATCAGCAATTATAGCCAAGAGATTTATCTCATCTTGGGACCACTGTCTATAATTTTTATTTTGTAAAAGACCGATAGCTCCCCATTTTTCATTATCTTTTTTAATAGGAACGGCTAAGAGTGATTTTACCCCTATTTTTTTATAAATATCTCTAAAAAATTCAGGATAATCAGAATCATTCATATTTTCTATTACGATATTTTCTCCTTTATCAAAAATACATTCTGCAAAGTAAGCGCTTGTTTGATGAGAAGGATTAATATCTCTAAGCTTTGGTAAGCAGGTTTTAATTTGATACTCAACAAGAAAAGTCCACACAGGGGCGTTTTCATACTCTGAATATCTTGATAAAGCTACTTTATCAACTTTAAATAAATTAAATAATTCCGAGCAAATATTATTTAAAACCTCATCTATATCAAGAGAGCTTCTGATTGTATTAGTAACTCTTCTTAAAAGGGCTTCTCTTTCAATTTGTTTCTGAGTAGTAGAATATAAATCAGCCTGCTTTATTGCAATAGCAACTTGATTTCCAATATCAGTTAATAACTCTATATGATTTGACTCCCATTCTCTCTGTTTTTCAACTTGATGTATAGAAAAAGCTGCTAGGACTTCTCCTTTATGAATAACAGGAACTATAATTGCAGACTTGGATTTATATACTTTATAAAACTGTCTTGCTTTTTCATTAGCTGCATCTGGCGATGTTATTTTGTTAAATATAATCGGTATATGATCCACAACCAAATTATTATAGTATTCTATAGAATTATTTATAAGTAATTCATTACCAAGGATAGGAGGGATATCTTCACTTGTTCGATATTCATTTTTAGCTTCAAATTTGTGAGTTTCCTTGTTAAATAATGCTATTAAGCATCTATCAACTTTAAGTAATTTCCCTACTTCTTCAACTGTGGTTTGAAGAACCTCATTCAGATCTAAAGATTCTCTTATACTATCTATAATCCATCTGATTATTCTTTCTCTCTCTAAATATTCAACTATATAAGTAATATTTTCTAAAATATTAGCATTATTAGAGAAAATCTCATGATTTTTCAGAGATAGTAATTCATTTTCACTAATGTTTTCTTTGTTTTGAGATAAAAACTCAAGAAACTTTTTTACAACTTCTGTTTCCAATTTTAATTTCCTATAAATCAAGTAAATTGATAAAAAATTGTAATTTATAATTTATAAGATATATTATGTATATGATACTAAAAATATCAAAATAATAAATCCATAAAAAGGTGTAAAAACAAGGTTTCAAGTAAATGTAAAAATGGTATTTATAGAATAATTAACCTATCTTTATATTTATAAAGCCAAAATAACAAATATAACTTAAAATCTATAGATTAATTTTATAATAAAGTTATGATGCCTGGTTAAATTAAAGTTGTCTGCCTGATAACCTATTCTAACACCTTTTTTTCCTTTTTCATTAATTCCTATCGTAATAGCACTACCCCATAAGATGTTGGTTCCCTCGTTTTTTATGCTCTGAGTCCCTAAATATTGCGTAAATATATAACTTAAATTGGCAGGGGCAAGGTTTCCTTGAAATTGAATATTAAAAATGTTTGAAACTAGATACTCAGGGCTAAAATATCCTCCAATACCAGGGTTATTTGGTGAAGGTTCAGGAGAAATACCATCACTTCCAAGAGGAGAAAATTCTAAGGAAGCCCCGCCAAAACCGGATCTATTTTCTTTATTTGTTTCATAAAATAAACCATATCCAGCCTGTACTAAATTAAGCAAGCTATTTTTCGGATCTGAATAAAAAATTTTTCCAACTTCACCGGATATTTCATGGTAAGGATTAGCTGGAACATTGCTTCCTCTTCTATATCCCAGATTATAATTCAAGGAAGAATAGCTTTTATGGGGTAATTTTAGTTCTATACCAGAGTTAAACTGATTATTTTTAACTCTCCCAACAAGTTCATTTGCAAACGGGCCAACTTCAGGGGTTAAACCTACAGCGCTTAATACTGAGTTTTCCTGCCTTTGTCTAATATAGCCTAAATCAAGTACTATAAAGTCATTTAAACTATAAATTAAAGAAGCATTACCAAGTATTCCAACTCCTCCGTTTGAATAAGAATCAATTCCTGCTTCACAATCAAAAGAAAGGTTGTTAGTTGGCTTAATCTCAAGTCCAGCATAGTACAAAGTTGCTGTTGTATGAGCAAGTCCATTTTTTGAGACAAACGGAGTGGCAGAAATTCCTGATTTAACTCCGTAATTTGCTTTGGGATAAAAAGTAAAATCTCCACCATATTCTTTAAAATTAACTTTACTATTCAAATTACCTGATTCTTCATGAAAGCCGAAAAAAGGTTCAAATTTAGGTCTAATTAACATTTGAATAGCCTCTTTTAATTCTTTTGCCTCTTTAAGTTTATTATCTTCAAGTTTTTTAAGGGCCAAATCATATCTCTCGATTTCATAATAAGCTTTAGCTAAACCATAATTAACACGATCCGTAGGTTTTAACTTTTCTAAAACATCTATTGCCCGTAAATAATTTTCTGAGATCAAATGAGTAGTTGCAATGTCCAGTTGAGCTTCTTCTGTAGGTAATTCTAAAGATGAAATATCTTCCTGTATTTCTTGAACCTGTATTTCCTGAAATTGAGAAGAATTTGCTTTGTTAGGCTTTAATTGAGCAAGATTTAATTCTGCATCTTTACTTTGAGATTCCAAAATCTTTGTTTTCTCAGTGTATTTAAGAATTGTTTTGTTTAAAGCCTGATATTCCTTAGCCTGTACGCTGGATAAAGAGAAAAAACAGGCTAAAAGAAAAATTTCTATTATTATGAAAACTTTTGAATTATATTTTATACTCATTTATCTTGCAATACTAACTCTTCAGAGGTAATATCCATTACCCAACTTAAATTAACGATTAAAGCCTTTTAAACAGGCAGACTTAATTTAAAACTAACAATTTACGTTGTAGCAAAATTTCTTCGGGGACTATTTTTACAGGATTTTAAAATAAAATCTGAAATTTTAAATGAGTTGATAAGATAAAATGACAGCTAAAATAATTTATTTTCTAACAATGTTTTTAGGGTTATTTGTATATATACTTAATCTGAGTAAATTTACATCCTGAAATCCCAACAAAATTACCAAAACCTTGTTATTAACCTGATAAAACACTCGTTATTCGTGCTTTAAACATAATGTCTAATAACAATATTATAAGAATGGGTGATGTATACCCTACTATTAATCAGTTAGAATGAATAAACAGATAAATGGTTACATAGAAATAATGAGAGAGTGAGATTATGTTTGGAGGTTTAAGAAATAGGTTATCGGAATTGTTTGGGTTAACTAAAAAAGAACCTGAAAAGAAAAGTGGTGTATACGGTGCAGCAGCAATAGCGCAAGCATTTAAAGGTGCTAGTTTTCCAATGTCAAAAGAAGATATTCTGGAAAAATATGGTGATCGGAAAGTACAATACCACGTAGGTAAAAAAGAACATCTCCGTGATGTAATTGAAAACATCCCTGATGAAACATTTAATTCAACCGTTGACCTGGAACATGCCTTACATGAAACACTAAAAAAACGTAAATAGTGAATTCAAATTATGTAGAACTTGAATTATTCAGCATATTTCATTAACTAAACAGAGGAAACAGCACTTAGTGCTGTTTCCTTCAGGTTTAAAAGATATTTAAATTATCCTATGATTGCCATTGACCTGAAATATAAGTCATTAATGTTGAATTATTTTTAACATCTTCGGCACTTAACAGATCAGGATCATTATTAGCATTATAGCTTGATATTTCTGCAATAATATTATTTATTTCAGTTATACCTAGATAATAACCATCACCATCTTCAATTCTTTCAAGGCTATTATCTGTATTGTAATTATAATCAACAAAGCTGATTTTATCATTACCTGCTGTAGAACCATAATCAATAAGAAGATCACCTGTTGTACTATCATAATATAAAGCAATGTTGGTTCTACTCACATCTGACTCAAAGTTAATTTCATCTAATGTACCTGATGAATCATTAATTGTGTCTATTCCATCTCCTGAATAAAACATATACTTATCATCATTAGTTCCACCAATTAAAGTGTCATTATTAGTACCACCAGTAAGGGTGTCAATACCTTCTCCTCCATCTAGCAAATCATTTCCAGATCCTCCAGATAAAACATCA
>MFRQ01000064.1:710-12380 GCA_001784615.1 Candidatus Melainabacteria bacterium RIFOXYA2_FULL_32_9 | reverse complement strand
TTTTTTACAAGTTTTTGAATCTATTAAAGGTTTGGCTACCATCAACTCCATTAAGATATTTTGCACCCAGTCAGGTATGTAATCAGGGAGACTCTTATATCTTACAGGAGGTAATTTAAAATTATGAGTTCTTATTTCATCAAAAGCAAGTATATTAATGTCCTCTAAACCTTTATAATTAGCTAAAGTAGGAACAGTATTAACCGGCATGCCCATAATATGACAAGCAAGAATATCAACCGAACCTGAATCCCACCCACCAAATAATGCACCTGCAAATTTTGGTTCTCCTTTGCTGCCCGGTCCTTCACCTTCCATGCCAATAATACCATCAACAATATGAAAAACTTTATGCTCAAAATGCTTGTTTATATCTAACAGCATCTGTGAAAACACTTTAAGATCCGGCATTACAATATGCTGACGATATTTCAAGACTCCAGGCATAATCCCAAAGAGGTTTTTTGTAGCACAAGTAAGCCTTGTTAAAGTGTGTGTCTTAAGTTTAGCTATGTTAATAATAAAATCTGCTTCAACAGCAGGCTTAATCATCAAACATTTCTTTAGAACTTTTCCTTCCGGTAAATTAATAACTTGATCAGAAGCATCAAAATTTAAACTACAACCCGTTTCTCGTGCTATAGTGTCTATTTGGCAAGCTTTATATAATTTCTCAAGAGCCTTATCATTATAAACACCAGCCGGACTATCAGCTATAGTTATATTACAGTTAAACTGTTTGAGATAATCAATTACTGCTTTTAAAACTACAGGATGAGTTGTTATCGCTTTATCAGGGTGCCTGGCAGCTAAAAGGTTGGGTTTTAATAAGACATTTACAGGTGTTTGTGATCTAAATTTGTCCTCTAAATCAGGAAAAGAAGAAAAAATTTTCTCTATTGCTTCTCTTACCTCATTAAGTTCGTATTCTGGACAAAAAGTATAGCTTACTTGCTTTTTACTCATTATCTTTTCCCATTTAAATATCATTTATCGATATTATACAAAATTTAAGCGCCTAAATCTAACATATTTGTATTTACTAAGGAGGTAACAAAAAATACTTACGCATAAAGTGATATTGTCATTGCGAGGAGGGCTGAAAGCCCGACGTGGCAATCCAAATTATAGCATTATTTAATGGATTGCTTCGCTTCGCTCGCAATGACAGATTTGCGTTTTAAAATACGCAATAATTTTTTGTTTGTTCCTTAGTAGATTGTATAAGTTAAGGAGGTTATATTATTTCCGTCGCTGTGAAAATTGCTCCGCATTTTCAAGGCTCCTCCAATAACATAACCTCTTACAACAATCATCAGAATTTTTTATTACATCCTTGAATAAAAGAGCTAGTGGACCGTTCTAAAAATTCTAAAAATTTGGGTTATTTTAAATCTTCTTAATAAAGCAATGTTTTTTAGCAATTAATTTAGTTTGTTTATTTTTATATATATAGAATATATTATGTAATTTGGGGGGAAATATAAAATATGTCTCCATACATAGGTGCACGTGATCGAATTGATCAACTACTTGTTCAAAAATATGCAGATATGAAAACTAATAATCTGGATAATCATATGGAAATGTCTGTAGATAGATTTTGGAAATTAATGGGTATTGTAGCTCAATATGAAAAAGCTATAGTCGAAATGAAAAAACCAAAACAAGCAGCAAAATAACCATCATTCTAATTAGTAGGTCTTATGAGAACGATTGTATCCAAATTAATCTGGATAAATCCGTGAAATTCCTGCTGCTCAGGATTTCTTTTATTAGTTATTTTAGCATCTTTAACTGCCATAAAACGTCTTGAACCATTTAAAATATCTGATAATATCCTATTTTTTTTGCCTGTTTTAGGCATAAAAACATAGCCTTCAATTTCATAATCATTAGTAAATACAAGAACTTTTTCTGCCCATACACCAGATAAAGCAGCAGATAAACTTTTTTCATTTCCTTCAGGTTTTATATCCATTTTTTCTCTCTCTTATTATGTTGTATCCAATTATTACATCATATTTGAGTAATTCTGGAATAAAGGTAAGTACAATGCTAATGCCAGAACTAATACTATACAACCAATTACTAAAAGTAATATAGGTTCAAATAACTTGTTTAATAGTTCAATCAGACGTTCTAATTGAGTATCAATATAAAGCTCTGATTGATATAATGTTTCACCTAATTGACCTGATTCTTCACCTGTAGCAATCATACACATGACAATACCAGGAATAAATCCTGTCAATCTTAAGGCTGTAGAAAGAGATTGCCCGTGTTGAATTTTTGATGCAGATTCTCTCAATGCTTTTTTTAATTCATAATTTGTCACCGTTTTGTTTGCAAGCAAAATACCATCTACCAAAGGAATACCAGCATCAAAAGATACCTTTAATATACTTACAAAGTTCGATAAATAAGCATATTTAATGAACATACTAACTATAGGAATATCAAGAACATATTTATCTATAAATTTTCTAGAGGTTGGCCAGGTAAAAAGAAAATAAATAGAATAAATTACGCTTGCAAACATTAACGGAATAACAAACCAATATTTTCTTAAGAAAACGCCTGAATCCATAAAGAATTGGGTAATCCAGGGTAGATTACGCCCTGATTGTGCATATGTCTCTTTAAAAGCCGGGAATACAAATGTTATCATGACAGTGCTAACAAAAATCGCAAGCAATACAATAAAACATGGATAAATTAATGTACCAATAACTTTACTTTTCAGCTTTTCTTGTTTATTAAGAAGAAACACCAATCTTTCAAGAGTAGTATCTAATTCTCCACTTTCTTCACCTGCTCTGACTATACCAGCATAAACCTGATCAAAAACTTCCGGCATATTTAAGATCGCTTCACTAAAACTTGCACCGGAAAGCAATAACCTTCTCAATTCCGCTGATAAAAGTGCGACTTTTTTACTGCCGGCATTTAGTTCAATAAAAAATAATGCCTCAACTAAAGAAATACCTGTTTTAGATAAAACAGAAAGGGAATTAGTGAAATCTATTTTTTCACGTATACTTAGACTTTTAACTTTATCTTTTTTTTCTGTAGATTTTTTCTTGGTTTCAGCTTTATCTTTAGATGTTTTTTCCTCTTTAATTTTAGTTGGTATAAGATTTAAACCTCTTAAAGCTTCTCTAGCCTCTTTAAGAGATAAGGCTTCTACTTTACCATTAATTATATCTTTTCCCGCTTTTAATGCTGTATAACTAAAAACCGGCATGCTTATTCCACCTAAAATTACTACTCGTTATTAGCTCCTAATACTCTGATATATTCATTGATAGTAGTCTCACCTTTAAGAATGGCGTCCAAACCAGATCTTTGTAAGGTTTTCATCCCACAGGAAACCGCTATTTCTTCAATTTCATGGGCAATATTAGAGTTGGTAATTATCTTCTTAAGTTCACGATTTATAGGCATAATTTCATATATACCCATTCGACCTACATAACCCATATCATCACAATTACTACAACCTACTGCTTTATATATTTTATTTCCTATAAATCCATCATAATCCTCAGAACTAGAAACTATTAGTTCAAGTTCTTGCTCTGTCGGGTTGTATAATTCTTTACACATTGGACATAGTTTTCTCATAAGCCTTTGAGCTATAACTCCAACAAGAGAAGAAGCTATTAAATATGGTGCAGCACCCATGTTTATAAGTCTTGTAATAGTAGCTGTGGCAGTATTTGTGTGAACGGTACTTAAAACAAGGTGACCTGTTAGAGAAGCATAAATTGCTGCATCAAGAGTCTCAATATCCCTAATTTCTCCAACCATTATGATATCAGGGTCTTGTCTCAATATAGCTCTCATACAAGATGCAAATGTAATATCAGCTTTAGCGTTAACCTGAATTTGATTTATTCCTTCAAGCTTTATTTCTACAGGATCTTCAACTGTAGTAATATTCACCATTTCATTATTTACTCTATTTAAAATTGAATAAAGAGTTGTGGTTTTACCACTTCCTGTAGGACCCGTTGCAAGAATAATTCCGTGAGGTGAAGTTGTCATAAGCTCGATCTTTTTGATATCTTCTTCTAATGCTCCAACAATCTCAATTTTCTTGTTTTCTTTATTGACTATTCTCATCTCAGATCTAAGAATACGAATTACCATCTTTTCCTTAGATCCAACAGGCAATGTATTTAACCTTAAATTGTATAATTTATTGTTATATTTTAATGTAAAACTACCATCTTGGGGCCTTCTATGTTCAGCAATATCCATCCTTGCAACAACTTTTAACCTGGAAATCAAGAGGTTTTCTATCTTTGAAGGAACCTCAAGAATCTGTCTAAGAATACCATCCGTACGATAACGGACTACATATTTATCATTGCGAGGTTCTATATGAATGTCACTGGCCTTTTTCTCTATGGCTTCTGTAATTAAAGAACTTGCAAATCTAGCTACAATATTAGATTCATCTTCAAATTCTTTCTCAACTTGATTCCATAGGCTTTCTTCCATAATAATAATGTTTTCATCAAGAGAGATCTCTTCCATAAGTTTCTCTGTCTCTCTCTTGGTTTCAAAGAAGTTATTTATACATTTTTCATACTCAATGTGAGTAAGAATTAGAGGAAAAGGTTTAAGTCCGGTGAGATAAATAATATCGTTTAAAACTTGTTTATTGTCAGGATGAACCATTCCAACTACGATGGTTTTCCCATCAGTGCTTATTGGAACAGCTTGATTTTCTTTAACAAAGTCTTCAGGCAAAAGCCTAATTACGTTTGGTTCTACCTTAAGATCTTTAGATTCAACGTGAGCATACCCTTGCTGCCTTGATAAAGCTTCTCTCAATTGTTCAATATGAATGAATCCCAATTTTACAAGAACAGAACCTATAGGAGTACCTGTTTGTTTGCTTTCTGCAAGAGCCATGGTTAGTTGCTCTTCAGTGATTAAGCCATCTCCAATAAGCTGTTCTCCAAGTTTTTTCTTAGGAGGAGCTCCAGACGCGACATTATTCGATCGTATATTAGGAATTACAGCGTCAATTTGACTATCTTGATTTAATTGATCAACTTGACCAAAATGGTTATCAGGCTTTTCAGGTTGATTAAGAGGCTCAATTTTAATTAATACAGGCTCATCAGCCACATTATTTTGTTCTTCACAAAACATTATAAGCTCATCAAATTGTTCCTCTGTTAAGGCTATTACTTTGGGTTTTAATTTGGTAGTAAGGATAACCTTTGTTAAAATAGAATTTCGTCTTTCCCTATTTTCTGCGTCAACAATTCCGACATATAAAAAATCATCCTGCTTGTTTATAGGAACAAACTTCTCCTGCTTTAATATATCAATAGAAAACTTATTTATATATTCTTTATTGATACTTTCTTTTAAATTTTCTGGAATAAAACTGCTCATTCCATCACCTTTGTTAAATTATTAATATCTATCATCATATAATATTTGCTTATATAGCACTTACTTCATCTTCTTGAAGTATTTTTGGAGTTATCATTAAAATAAGCTCTGATTTGGTTCTTTCAGTACTTGAATCTCTAAATAATGCACCGATAACTGGTATATCACCAAGAATAGGAACTTTCTTAACATCCTTAGTATCTGTTTCCTGAACTAAACCACCCAATATCAATGTTTCTCCATCTCTGATTCTAATATTATTTAAAGATAAATCACGTCTGTTTAATAACGTTGCTACAAGTTGATCATCTTCTTTTACCTGCTCTTTTATAGCGGTGTATGATGGTTTCATATTGATATTAACATATCCATTAGAACTAATTTTAGGGGTAATATCAAGTTTAATACCAGCTTCTCCAAGACTATATGTTGTCTCAGTAATTGGAACACCACCCTCAACAATTGTTCTTTCTACTGTTCTGGTTTGAACATAATCAGAAGAAATATTAACCTGTGATGTCCTATTATTTGTTGCAATAATACGAGGATTTGCAAGTACTTTTCCTTTACGTTGCTCAACCAAAGAGTTAATTTCTGTAATAAATATCCTTCGGCTATCTGCATCTAAATTACGCAATATACCACTTATATCGTTTATAGTTGTTGAACTGCCAGCGAAAGCAGCTGTAGTAGTCCCAAATCTACCTGACATAGTTCCTGCTAGTCTTTTTGAACCACTTTCTGATAATTCTATAATAGAAACCTCAATATAAACCTGTGGCTCTTTTTTATCAAATCTTTTAATTAAATCTTCAGCTAAATCAATTTGTTGCTGAGAGCCAGAAATCGTTAATTGATTCATATTAAAATCAGCTATTACAGAATAGCCATTTGTAACTAATGGTTTTGGAGTAATATTTATACCCGTAAACCCACCTGTAGAATTACCTGAAGATGATGCAACACCACCTGAGTCAGACGTTCCACCATTATTTGTGGCAGCTGTACTTTTACAAATCACCCTGGTTCCTATTTGTCCAGAGGCACCACTCCCGGAACCACTTGTTGAGCTTGATCCGGATCCTGATGAACTTCCTTCACTGCTTGATCCGGTTGATCCACCTCCTGAATTAAAAACAGTAAGGCATATATTGCTTGCTATTTCTTCAGGATTAGAATAATTTACATTAAAAGTTTTCATATCAGGCTTTACATCAATAATTTCAACAGTCTTTTTAGCAAGAATATAATCACTTTCATTTCCTAATATAAGCACCTGGTTTGTTCTGGGATTTGATATTGCAACCTGGTTAACGCTTATATCAGGTCTATTAATGGAGAAAATGTTTGTATTCAAAAAATCAACTACAGATGCTGCATCAAGATATTTAATTTGAATAGGTTTAAGTTGAGTCTTATTTATACTTAATCCGCTCGCCACACCTTTAGATGCAACAATTAAGGAATTACCATCTTGCCAGTATGTTAAACCACTTATAGTCATCACATACTCAAAAGCTTTATTAAGAGATACCTTTACAAGATCCAGAGTTATTTTACCATTAACTGAATCATGAAAAACAATATTCATGCCAGCTTTATCAGCAAACATTCTTAAAACCTGCTTAACATCAGAATCCCGCAAATTGAGACTTATTACTTGATTATTTTTATCAATTTTTACTCCGCCTTTAAGCTGAATACTGGGATGTATATCGTCTATTGTCCCTCTTAATTGAACTCCATTAGATGTTTGAGTCTCTGAATCATTTAAAAACTTAACTTTGTCAGATGCAACAGGAGCAGCTAACACAGGATTTAAACCTAAAAATCCTACAATGTAGAAAATCAAGGTTAATTTTGATATATTTGTACCGCTTCTATTCATTAATAACAGCTCCTTAAACTATTTATTATGGACCGTAAGATGGAGTAATTATTTTAATCTCAGGCAATGAAGAGATTTTTTGAGAACCACCAAACATTTTATCAATTCCTTTAACCGGATCTTTATTAACCTCAGCAATAACCTCACCTATTCCCGCCTTATAAACATTGTTGCCATACTTTATGACAACCTTATCAGCAGTAATATCTTTTATGTAATAATCAAAAACCAGATCACCTTTATGAACAAGGTAATCATTCTCCCCAATATTAATAATAGCTGATGATCCTGGAGGATCATACAGAATACCGCTCACTTTTACTCCTAAAAGTTTCTTTATTTCCGGACTCGGAGGACTGTACATTGGAGGTGGAGGAATATTGCTTACATTAGCAATTAAACTTCTTTCGTGAAAAGGCTTAAAAGGATTTGTTCTTCCAAGGTTATTTATACTAATAATAACTTTTTCTTCTTTATCCTCAAAGAGCTCTCTATTTATCTGGTTTAGCTTATCACTTATCCTGTTTGGCTGGTTATTAACTTGATTTGTTTGATTCATTTCATCATTAAAACGTGATCCAGTTTCATTATTAAAACGCGATTCAGGTTTTTCCACCTGCATAGCTGCTTCTTCACTCATCACCTGAGCCATTTTGCCAGTAACAACTTGTCCAGGTTTTCTACCTGGAATCATTGCGTTTTCCTGCAAAACAGGTTTATTGTCTATTTGGGTTTTGGAGGGACCAAATAGACAGCCTGTTAACATTGGAATACTCATTAATAATATAAAAATTATTTGTAAGATATCCCTCACCTTTTAATGCCTTTTAACACTAATATTTAATGCTATTCTAAGAAATACTGGTTAAAGCAGTATCCTTCATATATAGTATTTTAATTTTTTGCTTTTAAAAGTATAAATATCTTATACTTAAATTTGAAAAAATACTCTAAACGTATGAAAATTCCAAAAATTTTAACTCCAATAAATGATATTAAAGATTTTGACTTAGTTACAAAAACTAAGTGTAAAAGTGTTTACACTTATCACTCAACTTTTCTTGAAGAAAAAAATTTCCAAATAATTCAAGATTATATAGATAAAGCTAAAAAATATAATTTTGAATTTTATATAAATTTTAAAAGTAATATTAATGAATCAGATCTTGAAAAAGCTAGAAACCTACTTGAATTTTTAATTACCTGCCCTATTGATGGCATATTAATTAACAGTTTCGATATTTTAGAATTTATAAAAAATCGAAAACTACCATTTAAAGTGCTTATTGACTCTGGATTAAACATACATAACCTTGCGGGAATTGAATTTGTTAGCTTATTTCAAAAAATTGAAAATTTTAATATTACTGAAGAAATATATGTAAAAAATCTCATAAAAATTAAGAAATACACTAAACACAATCTCTCCATAGATACAGACCATTTATCCTGGATAGCTGATGAGGTTATTAAAAGCAAAGCTATTGATGTAGTTGTAATAAAAGGAGGTTTTGAAAAATCTAAAACCCTTCTCAATGCAATTCATCTAATTGAGCAGATTCTTGAAAATCCTGCATTATATAAAAACCAGAAATTACCTTTTAGAAATCTTGAAAATAGTTATTATAAATCCAACCATTTTTCAGGAGAATTTTTAAGCTCTAAGGGTAAAGATTTTAAGTTTTCAGGAAACATCCAACAATTTAACTGGAAATTCAAGAGAGTTAGATTAGCTCAAAAACCCAAATTTGGAACTCTCAAGATTCCCAAACTAAATATCAGGTTAACAAGCTTAGAACAATTAAAAAATCTAAAACAATACATAAAAAAGCTTAAATTTAATCCTATAAATTCCATAGAATACGGAGAAATTATTAACACAGCTGATTTATCCAGATACAGTTTCAACAAGATTATTGAAAAAGTTAAAAAAGACTGTCTTGATTATGATATAAAGCTACAACTAAGCACTCCTAAGATATTAAATGAGAGAGATTTTGACAGGGTATATGAATATGTAAAGCTATTATGCATTCAATTACCTTTTCCATCTTCTATTATTGTAAATAATATTGGCTATTGGTGGACACTAGTAAATGATGCGGATTTAAATAAAACATCTTTTGAACTTGGTCAGGGATTAAGCCTATTAAACAGTTCTTCTGTATTATGCTTAGCAAATCAGCATAATATTTCTACTGTAGATCTCAGTAACTTTACAAATATCGAAAACATAAAATTATGTATAGATGAAATCAAAGATAAAATACCGAACAGAAAACTAACTATTGCAGGTAGTGTAAGAATCCCAAGCTTAGGATTATGTCCTTTAAATAATGATTCTGCCGTTTTATCACGTTTATCCTGCACTGCACCTTGTCATCGTGGAAACGTCGCAGTCTCAGACCCAACTTTAGGAAAACTATTTCCAATAGCAGTAGATGGATTTTGCAGAATGCATTTATTTAAAGATCAGGTTTTAGACTTATTTAAGCACTTAAGATATTTAGAAAAAATAGGAATTAATGAATTCGTAATAGATTTTAGCGGACTTTCAGCAGATTTAGTTCCTGTTTTATTAAATAGATTTTTAAATTCTTTACTGCAAGAGGATTATGTATCTGATCCTGATTTTTTAATAAATCAATACGAAATAAAGTAAATATTTTTATTTGTAAAGCAGTCTAAATAAATTTTACAATAATGATTTAAAGGCTAAAATAGAAATAGGTGAACATCTATTTCTGGAGGAACTATGATTAGTTGGGATAATTATTTCTTCGAGATAGCTAAAACTATAGCCCTAAGGTCAAATTGTATTAGAGCGCAGGTTGGAGCAGTTGTTGTTGATCAAAATAAACATATCAAAGCAACAGGCTATAATGGCGTTCCTAGTAGAGTAATTTCGTGTATGGAGAACGGTTTTTGTTATCGTATAAAGAACAATATCCCATCCGGTACCAGATATGAAACTTGTAGATCAATTCATGCTGAGCAAAATGCAATAATGCAAGCTGGTGAGGAAAAATGTAGGGGTTCTATAATGTATATTTATGGACATAACCAAATTTGCATCCTCTGTAAAAGATTTATCGTTCAATCAGGTATTTCCAGAGTTTTCTTAAAGAAAGATGATCAGTCAGATATTGTTGCTGTTGATGCTGAAGAATTGAGGCATGAACTTAGTTATATGCAGCCTGAATTATTAGAAAATTAACATTTAATCAAAGAGAACCTTTCAAGGTTCTCTTTTTAAGATTTAGAAGATAAAGCATTATTAAAATTATGAAAGAGAGGGGCAAATGCCAGATTTAGTTTGTTTTGTAGGTTGCATGGGAAGTGGCAAGGATTATCAATCTAAATTATTAATTGAAAATGGCTTTAAACTAATTAATATCGGTGACTCTCTAAGAGAAATGGCATGGGATATCCTCGGATGGAAGCCTAACAATGATGAAGAATATGAGGAATTTAAGAAGAAAAATCTTATATCCTGTGAGGGTTTAATTCATCAAGAGCTATCAGGACGGCAATTTTTGCAGAATTTGGGCACTCAGGCTATTAGAAAAAGATTTCCTGATTTTTGGATTGAATTATGGAAAAACAAAGTATCTAAAGAACTAAGCAGAGGCAGTAATATTGTATGTTCTGATATCCGCTTTTTAAAAGAGGTCGAAGTTGCAATAAATATTTCATCTAACGCTAAAATAATCTTTTGCAATTATAAGTCTGAGCGTTATAACTGTACAGACAAGCATGAATCTGAACAATTGGCTCAAAAAATCTTAAGTGATGGTTTTAACGACCTTGATCTCGTTTCTCATCAATATATTAAAGCTTTATTATAGATTTATTCTTATCTATAAAAGATAATCTTGTTTAATTAATGAGTTATAACTTTAGAGATTTCAGCAGCTTTCCCGATAGAGAAATAAGTAAAGCCACGTCTATACATACGTTTGGGTTCGTATTGATTTCTGCCATCGAAAATAACAGGCTGCTTAAGGAGTTTCTTGATTTTATCAAAATCAGGTCTTCTAAACTCATTCCACTCAGTAACAAGAATTAAAGCGTCAGCTCCTTCAAGAGCTTCATAATTATTCTTTGAGTATTCTATGCTGTCTCCAAATATGGTTTTAGCTTCATCAACGGCTTTAGGATCATACGCTTTTATCTTTGCTCCTTTAGAAAGAAGTGTATTGATAATGGTGATCGCAGGAGCTTCTCTCATATCATTCGTCCTTGGTTTAAATGCCAGTCCCCATAACGCGAATGTTTTTCCATTAACGTTATTATCAAAATGATTAAGGATTTTTTCTACGAATAGGGTTCTTTGAGTCTGATTCATCTTATCTACTGATGAA